>JALRDR010000028.1 GCA_023262145.1 Planctomycetaceae bacterium
ACGATCACAAGTACGATCCGTTTACACAGCTGGACTATTACCGACTGCTGGCATTCTTCAACAACACGGAAATTGAAGCGGACCTCAGGAATCCAGCGCAGCCATCGTCCATCGCATTTCTCGGTCCTTCAATGCAGATCACAGAACCGCAGCGCGATCGCGAGCGACAGAATGCAGAGCGGGTCATTGAAGAGCTTCGCACGCAGATCTCGGCAGCGGAGGAGGCTCTGCAGGGCCGTCTGGAAGAACTTGCCGAGCACCGCGCAACGTGGCTCCGGCAACAGCGTGATGCAGAACTGCAGAGCATTCTGAAGGTCACAGGATTTCAGTCGCAGGGTGCTGCGGATTCCTGGAAGCTGCTGGCAGATGGCAGTGTGCTGCTGACGGGAAAGGAACCCCCGGACACAGATTTGTACACAGTCATCACGGCGCAGCCGCTCACTGAAGTGCGGACAATTCGCCTGGAAGTACTGACGGATGAGTCATTGCCGGGCAAAGGTCCGGGACGCGGTGAGTCCGAACGGCCCAACTTTGTGCTGCATGAATTTCGAGTGCAGCACCGGGACAGCACCGGGACAACGAGGCAGCTTGGCTTCAGTGCAGCCAGAGCAGATTTCTCACAACAGAACTGGGATGTGGCCGGAGCGATCGACGGCAGGTCCCCGACCGGCTGGGCGATCGCACCGGAATTTGGCCGCAGTCATTTCGCGGAGTTTCAACTGCAGCAGCCACTCACTACGGCGGCTGAGGATGAGCTGATTTTTGAGCTGGATCAGCATCTGGGAAAAGGACGCAGCATCGGTCGTTTTCGTCTGCGAGCAGGCCCGGCAGGATTTGCTGAGGGGTCCGCAGCAATGCCGGCTGAATTCGTCGCTGTCCTGCAGAAGCCCCGGGAGAAATGGACAAAGGCGGACAGGAAACTGCTGCAGCAGCAGTTTGCAACGGAAGACGAGTTATTGCAGAGGCTGATGCAGGAGTTACAGCGACAGGAGAAGTTGCTGGCCACGCTGAAACCGCGCACCACACTCGTGATGGTTGAGTCAGAGTCGCGGCCGACCTTTGTTTTTCAGCGTGGGGATTATCGCAGTCCCGGGGAGCCGGTGTTGCCCGGGTTTCCTGCCATTCTGAACGACCATGCTGACACCGGGACGACTCGCCTGGATCTCGCTCGATGGCTCGTATCGGATGCGAACCCACTCGCAGCCAGAGCTGCTGTCAATCGCTGGTGGGCAGAACTGTTCGGAGCAGGACTGGTCGCCACGCCCGAAGATTTTGGCCTGAAGGGCGACCGCCCAGAGCATCCGGAGTTGCTGGACTGGCTGGCCGTAGAGCTGATGGAAAACGGCTGGTCAATGAAATCGCTGCTCAGAACGATCGTATTGAGCAAAACCTATCAGCAGTCGTCGGCTGTCGCACCTGAGGTGCGGGCTGCAGATCCGGAGAATCGATGGTTGTCGAGAGCTTCGGCATTCCGCATGGATGCAGAGATGATGCGGGACAATCTGCTGGCGTTATCCGGCTTGCTCGATCGTTCCCAGGGTGGTCCTCCCATTTACCCCCCGCAACCAGACGGTTTGTGGAAAAAGGTGGGTGGCACACAGTACGACTATGAGGTCAGCGAAGGCACGCAGAAGTATCGACGAAGTCTCTATATTGTGCTGAAACGAAGCGCGATGTTCCCGGGGTTGATGACTTTTGACGGATCCATCAGGCAAACCTGCACCGTACGGCGATCTCGAACAAATACTCCGATGCAGGCGCTCATGCTGATGAATGATGGTCTGAGCATAGAGGCTGCTGCTGCTCTTGCTGTCCAGGTGAATTTATCTGCAGACGAATCTGACGAAGTGCGGCTGGCGAAGATCTTTCTTCGCTGTACATCGCGACCGCCTGCCACCCGCGAGCTGCAGCTTTTGACAGACCTGCTGAATGACCAGCGTGCGGCCTTTTCTGAGGCAGCGACGGTCTCGTCCGAGGCGGTTGTTGAGGTGGAGCGCGCCGCATGGACAAGCGTGTGTCTGGTCATGCTGAATCTGCACGAGACGATCACGCGCAACTGAGTTGCACGACTTTCACGGGTTTTTGCTCAGCTTGTTAAGCCAAGTTGCAGATTTTTGCCAGAAAAGCTGTGTTTCTGGGAAGAATTTCTGAGACAGCGAACGATACTCTTTGCGGTGTACAAATGTTGCGAGTGCAGTAGATGTGAAGAACAAGTGAAGACTGCACTGATCACTTGTGTTTTTTCGTCCATTTCAGGGACGGTTTAACTCCTTGTCCGAGGGTATTCGGACATCACCTGCCAGATTGATTTGTCGGCATTACCGGCACAGCTGTTTTCGGTGGGTTTTTATCCTGACTCTGCTGTTTTCAAAAACGGCAGGGTCTTTTTTTTGGCTCGTTGTCAGTCGGCAAGGAAGGCCTGTCTGATCATGAACGAGCATTCGGTACTGTCGCGCAATTCAGTTCCGATTCTTCCTTGCGCCGCGCTCTCATTTTTTCTCAGGCGGAGTCCGCGAAGAATCGCGGCTGGCGAATTATGGTGATGCGTCGGTGCTGTAGCCCCGGGGTACCACAGCGATGCTCGCCTGCTGCGAGGCACGTCCGCAGCAGGAGCCGGGACAGAAGAGTCATAGCGGTTTCCGAATCCTGCGGGGACGTTCCCGGGAATTTCGTGACAAACCTGTGTCGTTGCTGATGGTGCAGGTGTTTGCGGACTGATCAGTGCGCTCATCATTTTGCGCCAGGTGGCCTGCTGAACTACCGCGATGACTGGCTGGAAAAGCTGCTGCTGTACCTGAATGGCAGTGCTGATCAGCAGTGGCAAAAAAAACCCCGCAGCGAAACGCTGCGGGGTTTCTGACACATACACACCACTATTCGCACGGTTCAGAGAGGATCAACCTGTAGTGTTCCCGGTGCGACTCCGGCGTCAATTTCTTCCTGAGTCGGCAGAACTCCGGGGGCTTCTTCTTCCCATGAAACTTCGGGGCTTTCGTTGCAGCCTGTCAGACAGGCTGCGGAAACGAACAATACAGAAATCAGCATCGTCTTCATCGAGAACTGCTCCCTCTCAGAATTCGCCAACGGGCAGACCATCGGATGCGCCGGCAAGTCGGAGCAGAACGTCATGGTCTGAATTGACAGAGAGTGAGCGAACTGACCCATCGGCGAGGCAGTACTGAACAATTCCAGTATGGCAGCTGGTGAACTTGCGTCGATCCTGCTCCGGGTAGTTAAACGCAACCCCGGTCAGCGACCGCGTTGCATAGTGTACTCCCATCGGACCCATCATCCACGAGAACGCAGTTGTACGGGAATTGTTACCGCCGGCCTTAAAGAAATCGCCGGTGACTTCCCCGAACAGAATAGTGTTTGATAGTCCGTCTCGAACATCACGAAACTTCTTCTGCTGATTCATGCGGAAGATCCCTTCGTAGTCATTGATCGCTGCGAAGTCTGCAGAGGACGGGGAAATCAGGCGTTCCTCCGCCGTAAACGTCATCCGTCCGGCACATGGCAGGTAATTCGTCAGGCCATGATTCAGATGTGTTGGAGTTGAATTTGGGCCAAGTTTGTATTCCTGCCGCACTCGGAAGCCTGGACTGAGCGCGATGGTCAGCGGATCATTCGACAATGTGAAGTTGAAATTTCCGAAGCTGAGGTCAATTGATGTGGTGGACAAGGCGCGGGCTGCATTATCGGTGGGGCACAGCAGCGCTGGAACCTGGTTACCCATTACGGCCGCAATCTGAGGATAATTCCAGTACGGCTGACGATCGGTGGCAGGAGTTCCGTCGTAATCCTTTGGATTCAGGGAGATGCTTCCTGAGAATGCGCTGTACATCGCTTCCTGCTCCAGATACGGAAGCAGATAGACCATTGTGCCAACAAACGAGTAGTTCGAGCGTAAATCCGGGTCGAGGTAAGCTGACGTATCGAACAGCTGGCCCGGAGGCAGTTTGCCGTAGGATGATTCAAAATTGTGGACAGCAAGACCAAGCTGTTTCAGATTGTTGCGACACTGTGTTCGTCGCGCAGATTCACGAGCCTGCTGCACTGCGGGCAGCATGAGCGAAACCAGAATCGCAATGATTGTGATGACAACGAGCAGTTCAATCAGAGTGAAGCCAGTTCGCTCTTCATTGGCGGGGCCGGCAGAAACCGGGGGATAATTCTGTCGAATCCTCATCTTGGGGTGTCCTTTTTCTGAGCAAGACCGTGGTAATGTGGTGTGGATTCAATGTGTCCTGAATACGCATCAACTACGTTTTCACATTAAAATCGTTACCAACCGTGCCCTCTAGGTAGGTCACAGAAATGGTGCTGTCAGAAAAAAGGCCGCTTTTCGATGGTTTTCCGCCTGAAAAGTCTGCCTGAGTTCGCTCTTCCCTCAAGAACGCACAGCCTGAAGACCGAAGCGCAGAGGTTTTGTGTCCGGTCTGGCTGAGTTTGCGGATTCTGCCAATTGCTGAGGTAAGGCAGTTGAGAGGGATTTTTTGCGTTGCGACACTGCCCGATCGGGCACTTGCATCAGGCGTTGAGAATTTCGTGAATCACTCGTCCGTGGACATCAGTGAGTCGCCGATCGATTCCGCCCGCGCGCACTGTCAGGCGGGTGTGATCGAACCCCAGTAAATGCAGCACTGTTGCATGCAGGTCATAGCACTTCGTTTCGCCGGTTGCTGTCTGATAGCCCAGCTCGTCGCTTTCCCCATAGGTTACTCCGGGTTTCACCCCGGCTCCGGCCAGCCACGTAACGAATGTCCCTCCGTTGTGATCACGGCCTTCGCCGCCCTGTGCGAAGGGGGTGCGTCCAAATTCAGTACTCCAGATCAGCAGTGTGTCCTCCAGTAATCCGCGTTGACCAAGGTCATTGAGCAGGGCCGTCATCGGCTGATCAATGCTACGCGCCATTGGAGGAAGTTCCCTGGGGATACTGCCGTGGTTATCCCAGTTATTTGTGGCCCCCTGTGGCCCGCTCCACACCTGGACGAATCGAGTTCCCCGTTCAAGGAGCCGACGGGCAAGCAGACACCGTCGAGCAAAGTCCTGCGTTTCTTCGATGTCAGTACCGTATGCAGCGTGTGTGACGTCGGATTCCTGTGTCAGATCGAATGCTTCAGGTGCAGCCAGCTGCATTGCTGCAGCAAGTTCAGCTGCCGCAATTCTTGCTTCCAGCTGAGTGTCCTGAACGCGAGTTGCTGCATGACGCTCGTTGATGATCCTGAGCAGCCTGCGGGTTTCCAGATCGGCTGCGCCTGTCGCAAACTCAAATGTGGGGTCCGGGAACAAATCCGGCAGAGCGCTCATGTCTGTTCCGTTGAGAACAGTGCCCTGATAGCGAGAAGGAAGAAAGCCGGCACTGAAATTACCCCGCTGGTTGTACGGCAGTCCACGAGGGTCCGGGAGCACAACAAAAGTGGGAAGCTCTTCCGAGAGTTGTCCCAGCGCGTAGGAGATCCAGGCACCAAAACAGGGAAACCCTGGCGTCATGAACCCGGTATTCATGAGATAGGTAGCTGGTCCATGGACATTCGTTGCTGCTGACATAGCCATCAGGAACGCTGGCTGGTCGATGACTTGTGAGAAGTGTGGAAAGAGCGAACTCACCCAGCGTCCGGTTTCGCCATAGCGGGCGAACTGAAAGGGGCTTTTCATCACCGCCCCGGCCGGTGCCGTAAAGCCCTCCGGCTTCTCATCCGGACCGAGGTTCTGGCCGTGCAGCCGTTCGAGAGCCGGCTTGTAGTCGAATGTATCCATCGGGCTGACGCCGCCAGTCATGAACAGCTGGATTACTCGCCGCACTCGGGGCTGGTGATGAGTTGTCGCGATCTGATCGTGACTCTGTTCACTGGCGGCGGCCCCGGTTGTCGGCTGATTTCCGGTATCGGCGTGATCCTCGTCCGCGTGCAGCAGCGCAGCTGCAGCAATGGATGCGAACCCTCCGGTGGCTCCAGTGAGCAGCGCTCGTCGAGAAGCGTGAAACTGCGAAGAGGCTGGAGACAGTGGAAAACGCAGGGAATCAGCGTAAAAAAAGGGCATGAAATTGCTCACCAGGCAGAAGACGAAGCGGCAGGTCCTGCAGTTCTAACCGAAGCCCTGACTGGTCTCAACACGCAGAATCGTCATTGCTACAATCCGAGGTAAGGACTGAAACCCGCAATGGACAATGACAGGAGCGAACTGGGCACATGCTGGGCTGATGCAGCCGGCATCCGGTTCGCTGGTGACTGATCAACTGCAGGCATGGATGCCATGAAACGCGTAAAACACTGGTTGTATCTGGGATTGATTGTGGCGGGAACGGCCTTGCTCCGCGTGCTGTTCCGGACCGTTCGCGTTCAGCACTATTGTGTAGAACCTGATGCGACGCCCTACAGCAGGCCCCGTGGTTCTGTGCGATATGCGTTCCCCTTCTGGCATGATCAGATCGCCCTGGCGATCTTTTCCAGTCGCACATGGAACCTGTCTGGCCTGATCAGTCGCCACCGGGATGGCGGGTATGTGGCTGATGCGGCCCGCATCGCAGGAATTCGTCCCGTACGCGGCAGCAGTAGTCGCGGAGGTGCGACGGCGGTCGCTGAACTGCTCCGGCTTCCGACGTTGCATTTCGCAATGACTCCGGATGGGCCACGTGGGCCGCGACGGACGTTGAAGGATGGGGTTATTTTCATTGCCTCGCGCTCCGGACGGCCTCTTGTGCCATCCGGGATGGCCTGCAGCAATGCCTGGGAGATTCGCGGCAGCTGGACAACACTGACGATTCCGAAGCCGTTCTCCCGAACTGTACTCATTGCCGGGACGCCTGTTTCCATTCCGGAAGACGCAGAACGTGAGGAGCTTGCTGAATACATGAAATGTCTGGCTGAAGAGATGCACCGACTGGAGCAGCTGGCGGAGCGGGTGATTGGCGGCGACCAGACCGCTGTCAGCGAGATTGATCGTTCCGGGGAACACACGTGGGCAGCAATTGCCCGTGACTCAGACCGGAAGGCAGCAGCCTGAAAGAAGTGGTGCCCGGAGTGTTCAGCCCAGCAGCATGAGATCTGTAAGAGATGAACCAGAATCTGATCCCTCCGCAAAACGCCAGCCTGCTTGTTCTGATAGACCTGCAGGAAAAACTTCTGCCCGCAATCCTGGATGCGGAGAAGGTGCTGAGGAGCTGCGAGTTTCTGCTTGACGCTGCATCACTTTTTGATGTTCCGGTTCTGATCACGGAGCAGTATCCGCGGGGGCTGGGGCCCACCAGCGTGCGTCTGACATCAAAGTGTGAAGATTCTGCACGGCCTGACAAGCTGTCATTCAGCGCGGCGGAGCTGGTGCGACATCGGCTCTCCGCCGCCGGGGAGGGTATTTCAGCGGTTGTCCTTTGTGGGATCGAAGCTCACATCTGCGTACTACAGACAGCACTGGAACTGCTGCAGGACGGGCTGGATGTTTTTCTGGTCACTGATGCTACTGGCAGCCGCCGGAAGCACGACCATCAGATTGCGCTAGCTCGCATGCAGCAGGCAGGTATTGTTGCGGTCACAGCTGAATCAGCAGCATTTGAATGGTGTCGGCGCGCGGATCACGAGCGATTTCGGGAACTCAGCAGGCTGGTCAGGGCTCGTGATGCTGGCGACCAGTGATCATGACAACAGGGAGGTGTCCGGAGCGTCGTCGCCGGCGATTTCTTCCAGCTGCTGCAGCATTTGCCGGGTGGTGAGCGAGTCAAGTCCTTCAAACGTAGGACGCACGGGCGGCGTTGTCAGCTGGTGAGTGCGGCTTCCCAGAAACGCGCGGTCGGCCAGGCGGAACTGCAGGACAGACAGCAGGACACCGGCAAAGATGAGGGCTGCAAGCCATGTGAGCCAGGGATTGAGTTCATCGGCCCTTGTAACGACAGTTACTGCGGCAGTTGCGATAATCCGATCGGAAAGAATCAACGGCGCCAGTGCAAGTTCGCCGCTTCCGTCCTGGCCTTTTGCTGCATAGCCTTCACGTTTGAAGAGGTAGCCGGCGAATTCCACGTCAGGTCCGTTTTTGCCCAGCGAATCGCCGATCGGCAGCCCCTGATCTGCCGCGAGGGCGATGACATGCACCAGCTGATTGCCGGAATCCGGCGTGGAAATCCATGCATCCCAGGCCCTTCGAATCCCATAGCTGCGGGATTCCTCAGGCAGAACAGCCTGCGTCAGTCGGCGGAGTCGACCACGAATTTTCAGGGGTCGTCCGCGAGCGTTTTCCGGTGAGTCGATAAGGACGGCATAACGACCTTCCGGCATCTGATCACGCCGGCCAGCAAAGACGCGGTCGGCAAGCTTCAGAGTTCCAAAGAATGCATCCTTTTCTGCCGCAAGAACACCCAGTACGTCATCCTGAATTCCGGCTGTGAGTGCCACTGGAAGATCATCGGGGCCGGATGTTGGGTCTGTCTGACGTTCCAGAGCAGCTGCAGCCTGAGAATTGATGATATTGTCAGGATTCTGAAATCGAGGAGCAGCAGGGTCCTGAACCACTCGGAACTCATCGCTGAGCAGACTGGAGGCTGGGGGCGTTTTTGACAGATTGGAGTCCGGCGTCGGGGGATTGGTCATTTGCTGCAGTCGCCAGAGCAGCAGCAGGGCTGCTGCGGCAACAAAGAGCAGCGTACCTCGACGTGTTCTGCGAAGCAGATTTTCACTGCGTTCTGTTCCACGGGACCGGAATCGCAAGGGAGAAGTTCCTGATGAATCAAGCGAGGCTGATCAGAACAGCCGATTGAGTTCGACGAAGGTCGGGAGAGCTGTGTTTGCAGGACTGCAGGTTTGCGCTGCAGCAATTTGCCATCCCTGAGCCTGAAAACGGGCCTCAGACCGCCCAGGATCATGGCCTGATTCTGTCAGTGTGTAAAGCCCGTTGTCTGCCTCGTTCGCGCAGAGCGTGTGATTCGCCAGGTTTCTCAGCCAATCCACGTTGTCAAATCTGCACCGACTGAATCTGTTGTAACGCCTGCTCACGTTTCCGAATGGTGGCTCTGTAGCGATTCTGTCGTTTGGGTGGCAGGGTGAATCACTGTTCATCGCTTGAGGGTTGATTTAGGGCAGTGAATCAGTGCTGCGCTCTCAGCGGGGCATAACTTTCCCTTCCGGGCAGCATCACTGCATTTCCAGGATCAGCGAACAGCAGGTGTCGATGATGAAATCAACATTCTTTCCAGCCTTGTCTGTCGCAGCGCTGGGCAATGCTTCCTCCAGTGAACGATTCCGTCAGATGATCTCCAGCGACTCGGCGTCCCTGTTCGGTATTGCGAAAAACTCTTCTGTTGCGGCTCCGGCGACTTCTCGCATGCGTTCCGGGGAACTCGTTTCGTCAATATCTGAAGGCACAGACGGCTCAACAGAAGAGCTGTTGCGGGAAATCCTGTCGTGCAAACGGCGGGGGCCGGGAAACTGGCGACAGATTGACCCGACATCCAGAATTCTGGTCGCAGCGATGCCGCTGGCCCAGAGAATCTCGATCTGCGATATGCTGATAGCGCAAGGGTATCAGCACCTCTCTGTCATACGCGACAACGATGAACTGGAAGAGGTAATGTTGCGGGAACATCCGGATCTGATCGTCTTCGATGCTGACGAAGGGCAAGAAAGCTGTCTGCAGACTCTGGAGCGAATGGCGGGGAAGTCTGAGCTGAGTGCGACTCCAGTGCTGGTCATTGGTTCACAGGAAACATTTCGGCGTGAGGCACTGCAGGCAGGCGCCTGCGATTACGCAGGTAAGCCACTGGAGGCCGAAGACCTGCTGCCCAAGGTACGCAACTCAATTCTGATCCATCGCAGTCAGATCAATGAGGGCTGGGTGCAGCAACGGCTGCTTGAATTTGTCACCAGTCGCACGGCCGAACTTGAGATCAGTCGTAATGAACTGATTCGTTGCCTGGCAAGAGCGGCTGAGTTTCGTGACAACGAGACGGGCAATCATGTTGTTCGCGTCGGGCGTTATTCGGCAATCATTGCCAGGCAGATGGGTTATCCGGAAGAGCGTCTGAAAACGCTTGAAGAAGCCGCTCAGATGCACGATGTGGGCAAGATCGGGATTCCGGATTCCATTCTGTTCAAGCCGGGCAGACTGGTTGCGGAGGAGTATGAACTGATCAAGAAACACTGTTCGCTGGGACGGCAGATCATTGAGCCGCTTTCGGGCCGGGAACGTGATGTACTCAATAATCACACAACACTCGGGCGGCATCTGATGAACCACGAGTCTTCGGGATTGCTGATGCTGGCTGCCAGCATTGCACAGAACCATCATGAACACTGGGACGGCAGCGGTTACCCACATGGGCTTTCCGGTGAAGAGATACCACTTGAAGGGCGCATCGTCGCAGTGGCCGATGTGTATGATGCTCTTTCCAGTCGTCGTCCCTACAAGGATCCGTTTCCTCGCAGCAAATGTCTGGAAGTGATTGCAGAGGGACGAGGTACTCAGTTTGATCCAGCTGTCGTGGATGCGTTCTTCGACTGTGCTGATCGGATCCGTGAGGTTCAGCTTGAACTGATGGATCTTGAGGAAGCAGGCGGTCTGAGCGGAAGGAAATCGTTTGATGACATTCGCAGCAGTGCCCGCCGATCAGGACATGCTGAGTCCTGAGGGTCGTGATCTGAGCTGCTGAGCCAGCCGCGGCATCAGTCCATAGGAAAGTGCCAGCAGCTTGATGGGGTGCAGTGTCGGAATTTCTGCCTCCTGCTCCATCTGCATTCGGCAACTGCTGCAGTCTGTGACTCCGGCATCAGCATCAATCGAAGCCATTGTGGAGATCAGTTCCCTGCCAATCTGCAGTGACTGTGAGAAGTGTTCTGCCGCCAGTCCGAACGTGCCGGCCATGCCTGTACAGCCCTTCTCAATTTCCAGCACGGTGAGTCCGGGAATCAGTTTCAGCAGTTCCAGCATAGCCGCTGTGCGAGTCAGTGCACGAATATGGCAGGGAGTGTGCCAGGCCACGCGGATTGCGAGAGGGGTGAAGTCGGTGCGAAGTTTTCCCTCACGATGCAGGTTGAGCAGGAAGGTACCGGCGTCCATTGTGCGATCAGCAACAATTCGTGCGTCCTCATCAGTCGTGATGCGCGGATAGTCCTGAGTCAGACACAATGCTGCGGACGGTTCTGTGCAGAGGATCGGATAGCCTTCTCGTGCTGGCTCAGCAAGCTCCCGCAGATTCTGCTCGGCAACACTGCGAGCGGCCGGAAGGTCTGCCACAGAGACCATATTCATACCGGAGATGGTCTGTCCACGAGGAATGAAGACTCGAAATCCGTTGTGTTCGAGGACGCGGACAAATGCCTCAGCGAGTTCCGTGTCATGGTGATTGGAGAAATAGTCAACAAAATAGACAACGGTCGGTCGCGAACTTCCGGGGGCACCGGAGTTGTCTTCCCGCAGAACACGTGGTGAGTCCAGGAAGGCGCGACGGGCAAATTCCGGCAAGCGGCGATCAGCGGCAAGCCCAATGAACCGCTGCAGCGTTTTCCTGATCAGTCTACTGCGGAGGAGCTGGTTTCCGGGAAAGGAAAATCGCGATACGAGGCTGGCGTATGTATGTACTCGTGACATCAGCCAGCTGGTGCGGGTGTGTCCATGCTGGCGGAAAAAGTGGGCTCGCGCTTCTGTGACGGCATGTGGAATATTGACCTCTGAAGGACATTCAATCTGACATTGCCGACAGTTAAAACAACTTTCCACAACCTTCCTTGCGGAATCGTACTGCAGGAGTTCGAACGAGTCTTCCGCGCAAAGGGCTCGCCGCAGCAGATTTGCCTTGGCTCGCGGTGACAGTTCTTCGTCCGAAAGATCTTCCACAAAGGGACACATTCTTCCGACGTCGTCCGGGACTCGACAGCTGGCACAGCCATTGCAGCTGACGGCTGTCTGTGCCGCTTCCGATGCACTCCAGTTCAGTTCCATAATGGGCAGCAGGGAGGAGGTACTGCCGGCTGACAAAGCAGCCACCTGGTTATTGCGCAGGTAGCGAATGGTCAGACGAGGATCGTTGCTGACGATCTTGTCCGGATTCATCAGCTGCAGTGGATCAAAGATATCACGCACCTGTCGGAAGACAGTATAGAGTGGCCCGTACTGACTGCGGACGAAGGAGGTGCGAGAAAGACCATCACCGTGTTCTCCACTGATGCTGCCGCCGAAGTTGATGACCTGCCGGTAAAGATCGCGGGCGATATCCTCAATCTGAGTGCTGGAATTCCGCGTCGGGACCGGGATGATTGGTCGGAAGTGCAGCTGTCCTGACGCGACGTGAGCATAGAGCGTGGCAGTGACCTCGTACTTCTGAAAGACATGCCGAGCAGCAGCCAGAAATCCTGTGAGCTCTTCCGGAGGAATCGCAATATCCTCCACGAACGGCAGTGGTCGTGAATCGCCCCGGAATGTTGCCAGCAGCGAGACAACCTGAGCCGGCAGGGCCCAGAGCAGTTCCACGTCGTCGAATGCTGTGGCAATCCGAGTCACCTTGAACTGGATTCCATTGCGTCGGATCTGATTCTGGAGATCGTCGAGTCGCTGCCGGACTTCCTGTTCACCTCTGCCGGAGAATTCCACGATCAGTCCTGCCTCCGCATCAGGCAGAATGATTCGACTGAAGCGAGGGTCACGTTCGCGACCGAGGCTGAGCAGGCGGCGATCCAGCAGGTCGCAGGCACTGGGATCCATGGGCAGAATCAGCTGCACAGCGCGAATGGCACTTTCGAGACTGGCAAACATGAGCAGGGCAGCGGAACGATGTTCAGGCAGGGCCATCGTATACAGCGTTGCTTCTGTAAATGCTGCCAGTGTTCCTTCTGATCCGGTGAGCAGTCTGGGGAGGTCAAGATGGTCGTCCCGCAGAATATTTCGGAGCATGTAGCCGCAGCAATTTCGGATCAGAGCCGGCTGATGTCTGCGGATCAGCTCAGAGTTCTGCTGCAGCAGCTCCGCAAGTTGCTGCAGGATTGCAGCGCGTCGGGTCGCGGGGGTCTGGCTGACAAGCTGCTCCGACTCCAGCCTGTTGTGGTACTGACCGTCGGACGGTTGATGATCGATGAATCGGGGTGTGGAGTCTGCCGTCGCCAGGATTGACTCACGACCAAATTCGAATCGTTGCCCACCTGAAACCACACATTCGATACTGACGACGTGATCGCGGGCCGAACCAATTCGAACGGCGTGCGATCCGGCCGCGTCGACTGCCAGCATTCCGCCCACCGTGGTGGTGCGACTTCCGGACGGATCCGGTGCAAAGTAACGACCGTGCGGTCGCAGAGCTTTATTCAGACGATCTCGAGTGATCCCCGGCTGCACACGGACCCGATCGGGGTCAATCCTGATGACACGGTTCATGTGCCGCGAAAAGTCAACGACAATTCCCTGCCCGAGCGCTCCGCCAGCAAGTCCGGAACCGCTGCCTCGAGGAATCAGTGCGATGCCATTTCGAGCTGACCACGCTGCCAGTTGTTCCACATCGGCTGTAGATCGTGGGAAGGCTACAGCCAGGGGCGCAATCTCGTAGAGACTGGCGTCCGATGAGTACAGCGAGATTGCAGTCTGATCGATGCGGATTTCTCCCTCGATCAGATCTCCCAGGTCCTCGCTGATTCTGTGCCTCAGCTCTTCCACAGACTGTTTGCCCTGACGGTTAACTGAAAGCTGTGAGTACAGCAGAGCAGAAGGCTCGCTCGGGAGCGACCGCCTGGCTCTGCTGGTTGTGAACGCCACTGCCCGTAGTCCGCAGACAGACCTGTCATCTGCCTGCAGCACGTTCCTTCTGCATCGCCTGTTGTCGATAGCGTTCGGAGATTTCAAGGTTGAATTGGGGATGCTCTTCGTTCATCGCTGAACGGCGATGTCGTGAAGCGCACCGATAACACACGAGCATATCCCCCATGAACGTAAACAACAGCATATCAAAAAAAGCAGCCATCAGCAGGATAACCAATGCTGTTACCGGGCGATACCAGGCCCATGCCACACAGCTGAGGCTGGCGGCAATCCCCACAATGGCCAGACCCAGCGCTGGAGGGAAGTCCTTCTGACGCCAGAGATCATCGCAGCCACAGATGCGGCACCTGCAGATGACCTGATCGTGAAAATCGCCGGCACCTTCGTTGCGGCTCCAGTCACAGTGACTGCACCGCACCGGTCCTGTTGCCGGTTCTGGTGTAGAAACCTGCCGGGTCTGGCAGGCGGGACACTGATAGATAATGTGAGCTGTCATAAGTGAGTGGTCCCGCGTTCTTCAGAGCGGTATGCCGATATCCTGCTGCAGCAGCGCAGCGGACATCTCTCCCATGAATACAAGGATGAGACAGGCAAAAAGAACTCCGGTTGTTGACTGGGTATTGCGGTGTCGCAGGATAAGCAGTGACATGATGGATGCAGCAGCCGGTGCCAGAATGGCTCCGCCGATCCGCAGGAGCAACCACATCCACTGCAGTTGCTGCAGCGACTGTCCGGAGACCAGCAGCCAGACGCTGAGCGAGGCGAGCCCACGCAGGATCGCTGCTGCAAGGAGAATTCGACAGAACCATACAAGCGGACGGAGCGACATGGTGGGGGTCGTCAGATACCAGTGCCCCAGCAGCATTCCGGTGAGCGTTGCGCCAAGTACAGCTGCGGATGTGAGGTCAGCAAACAGGTGCAGCCACATTGCCATTCCCTCGCGGCCAGCGGCCGCTGTGATGCCCAGGGCAGCCAGCGTGGTAAGCGCGATCACGGCGATGCAGACTGATCCCGCAGTCCGTCGCCCGAGTTTCCAGAAGACATGCCCGGGATACGCGGCCGCAGCGGCGGCGAAGGCGAGCTGCTGGAGTAATGTGGAGCGGTCTGCCAGAGAAGCCGCCTGAGCAGGACTCAGCCCCGAGAACTCTGAGCCACGCTGATCGATTGCAGACTGAAAACTGAGTACCAGCAAAACACAGAGCCCGAGCATCAGCAGCATCTGAATGCGAAAGAAACCGTCAGCAACGTCCCTGCGCGACATCAGGATCCACATCATGGCAATCCCGGCAACAAGCCGGAGGACAAAGTCGGCGATCATGCCTGCCTCACCTGCCGTTAATCAGCGCCATCGCCTCAGCGCGGCTGCCCAGATTGTCCTTCAACTGTCCTCGAACGGCACTGGTTACAGTAAGCGCTCCGGGCTTCTTGACCCCGCGAATTGTCATACAGGTATGCTCCGCTTCCACAACCACGATGACCCCGCGGGCAGAAAGTACCTGTTCGACCAGGTCTGCAACCATGTGAGTCATACGTTCCTGAACCTGTGGTCGGCGAGCCACTTCGTCGACCACCCGCGCAAGCTTGCTGAGCCCGGTGACGCGTCCGCTGGGAATATAACCCACATGTGCCTTCCCCATAAACGGCAGCAGGTGGTGCTCACACATACTGTTGAAAGAGATGTCGCGAACGAGTACCAGCTCGTCGTATTCTTCTTCGAATACCTTCTCAAGATGTCGACCCGGTTCCAGATGCAGACCGCCAAAAATCTCTGCGTACATCCGGGCTACTCGAGCTGGTGTTTCCTGCAGCCCATCGCGATCCGGGTCCTCACCAACTGCCAGCAGAATTTCTCTGACCGCACTCTGAATCCGCAACTGGTCCACTGTTCGAGCGTCCGGCGGAATGGCGCCACCGGCAAGAATGTCGTTCATATCAGTCAATTGCTGTCTCCGGAGTTGAGAGAATCGCCTGTGCGCGGTGAAGCGGAGCGGAACCGAGGGATTGAGCCGTGGAGTCCGCTGAATTTGCACGAGCAGGCAGTGGGTTCAGTTGTCAGAATGTGGATTCGTCCTGATTTTACGACGAACGCCTGCGGGAAACACTCTGCGGTCGCTGCTTTCCTGAGAACGGTGGGGTTTCATGGCGGATTCTCACCCGACCGGCTGATCCCGTTGCTGCAGCAAATTCTGTGAACTGCCGAATCTGCTCCCCTGCTGCTCTGGAACAGCCCTGCCCAACGCTATACTGCGTCGCGCAGGTGTTGTTCGCTGGAGTTAACATGCACAAGGTGACGCAGGATATGTCGGAGCGACTTCTGGAAGGTAAAGTGGCGTTGGTAACCGGCGCCGGACGTGGACTTGGTCGGGGTTTTGCAGAACATCTGGCTGCACTGGGCTGCCTTGTTGGCGTACACGGGATGCGTGAAAATGGCCCGGCCGAATACGGTGAAGGGTCAACTCTGACCCGGACTGCCGCTGAAATCGGTGAAACTCACAATTCGAAGACCTGCCGCGTTCTTGGTGATCTGACCTGCCCTGAACAGGTGCAACGCGTTTTTGCGGAAGTTACTGAGCAGCTGGGAGCGGTAGATATTCTGATCCACAATGCCGGTGGCGATATCGCTGCTGCCGGCGGCAAGCCAAATCCCAATGACTGCGTGCAGATCAAACAGGAAGACGTGCAGTCGGTACTTAACCGCAATCTGCTCAGCACCATCCTCGTCTGCCAGGCAGCGGCAAAAAGCATGATGCCGCGAAAACAGGGGCGAATCCTCACCATCAGCTCCATCTCGGCATTCCGCGGAATTGCGAACAGCGCCATCTATGCCACCGCGAAAGCAGGTGTCGTGGAATATACCCGCTGCCTTGCCGAACAACTGCGTCCCTACAATATCAACGTCAACACGCTTGCCCCTGGCGATACGCGTACAGGCCGGTTTCTGGGAACTCGTGAGGTTCCTGCGGAACGTCTGGCAACTGATGGCACACTGGATCGCATCGGCCAGGTCGACGAAGTAACTCGGGTCTGCGAGTTTTTTGCCGGCCCGCTGGGCGCATTTGTTACCGGGCAGGTGCTGCGAGTTGATGGTGGTTCACAGATCTGGCCAGCCTGATCTGTGTCTGGCCAGCCCGAAGCAAAGCACCTGCTCACTGTATCGCAGCAGAGCAATCTTTACGGCTGGGTAATCTTCGCGAGGCGTCAGTCCGACAGCGATTTCTGCGGCGACGATAAGCCTGTGAGTGATCCAGCCTGTCAGCCATCCAGCGCTGCTGCAAGGTCTGCAATCAGGTCGTCTGTATGCTCAAGGCCAACAGAGATACGAACGGTCTTTTCTGAGATTCCTGCCAACTGCCGCGCTTCAGGTGACATCGATGCGTGACTCATGGTCACCGGGAATGAAATCAGCGATTCTATTCCGCCCAGAGATTCAGCGACGTCAAACAGGCGGGTCTGCATACAGACCCGCTCTGCTGTGGGACGCCCATCAATTGTGTCAAAGGACAACATTGCACCGAATCCGTGTTGCTGCCTACGGGCCAGTTCGTGCTGCGGGTGCGACTCCAGACCCGGATAGTAGACGTGTTCGATGAGCGGGTGCTGATCCAGAAATTCGGCAATCTTCATTGCGGAGGCCTGCTGTGCTTCCATTCTGCAGCCAAGTGTCTTGACACCCCGGAGCACAAGCCATGCATCAAACGGGGAACAGGCAAGGCCCAGAGCATTGCAGATCCAGGCAATCTGCCTGGCGTGTTCTGCTGACTTCGAGATTACGCAGCCGCCGACGACGTCTGAATGACCATTCAGGTATTTGGTGGTGGAGTGCATGACGACATCCACACCGAATTCGAATGGCCGCTGCAGGTAGGGTGAGAGAAACGTATTGTCGCACAGTGTGATGCAACCGTGTTGTCGGGCAAGTTCAACCATAGCCTGCAGATCGATGACCTTCAGGAGCGGATTGCTGGGCGTTTCAATCCACATGCCTTTGGTTTCAGGGCGAAAGGCGGCAGCCACGGCGGAGGCATCCGTCATATCCACAAACGTGAAATGCATGCCCTTCTGACCGAGATAGCGGTCAAACAGGCGAAATGTGCCACCGTACAAATCGGCCGGAGCGATGATGTGATCGCCGGGGGAAAACAACGCCATCGCACAGTGAACAGCAGACATTCCCGTAGATGTCGCCACACATCCCACACCTCCCTCGAGTGCTGCGAGGTTTTCTTCGAGCGCTTTGCGAGTTGGATTGGACGAACGCGTGTAGTCGTAACCGGAATTGGTTTCGAGGGAGTTCCAGTAGAACGTGGACGTCGGATAGATGGGTGTTGTCACACTGTTGTATTGCTGGTCCTTGTGCACCCCACCATGAACGCAACGGGTGACAAACTGCAAAGGATCGCTGGCTTCTGGCGACATGAGGACGACGTTCTGTTCTGGCAAAAGGAATCATGTGGAAGGCTGCTGGCGGTCGTGCAGCCTGCTGCTGCAGATTCTCACTGCGACCGGACAGATTACAAGCAGCAGACGCGGGAATTGGGTTTTTCTGAGTGCCAGGTTGCCGGCCCTTGCGAAACGACCACCCCGGAGACTGCAGCGAGCGGCAGGCGACGTCGGATGGATGACGACTGTCGTCGATTAAATGACATGTGAGTCACAAAACGACTGCTGCATTACGCCTTCTGTGTGTGGGTAAGTCATTGTTCTGAATGAGCTTAGGGGGATTGGGGTCAGTGTGGCACGCAAATCGCGAATCCTGTCCGACGTTGCAGTATTCCCCCCGGAACATCCGGCTGCAGCAACGGCCGTCTGCTGCCTCCTGATCCTGAACATCTGAAATTGGTTCAGTGTGGAGCATCACTGCGTCTGTGACGTGTTCAGGCAGGAGCGCAAACGGCCGGTGTTTTCAAACTGTGTTTTCTCAGGAGACACCATCATGAAGAAACGTCTTGTGGCCCTTGCTGCCATGCTGTGCCTGTTGGCAGTCTGTTCGGAGAGCCGCGCGGAGCACCGTTCTACACGCAACCGATCGTCTTTCGGAATCTCGATCAACACTGGTCGTGGTGTGTCATTCAGCTTTGGTCGTGGCTCATTTTACAGCAGCCCATATGGCAGCCCATATCGCAGCCAGAGTTACTACTCCGGGGGCCTGCCGTATTCCTACGGTTCACACGGCCATCTGCATCATGTGCCACAGCAGCGGATCTACGTGACTCCCCATTACGGTCATCATCACTATCACTGCTTCTGATCAGTTCATGGTCCATGAGATCAGTCAGCAGGGCGTAGAGTCAGCCGACTGCTGAACGGCAACTGCAGCGGGTGATCGTCGTGCGACGGTCACCCGGCTGCCCTGCTGTTCTAGCGTTTCATGAGCATTTCATCGAGGTTCAGAATAACACTGGCCACGATGGTCATGGCTGCTGCGGAGTCGCCCTGCATTCCTTCCGGAAGCGCACCCAGTGGCTGCGTTGCCAGCTGCATGGCAGCTTCCGGGCTGTCGGCAAATTCCCCGAGAGAGTCCTGAAAGAGCTGCTGCAGCTGCTGCACTTCTGCTGCCGTTGCATCACGGCACAGTGCGGTTCGGAGAGCAAACCGGATCTGTTCTTCCAGCGTTTCGGAGGACTGCAGAATCCGACGTGCAAACGCCTGAGCCGCTTCCACGTATACTTCGTCATTCATGGTGACCAGTGCCTGCAGCGGAGTATTTGTGCGATTGCGTTTGAGCGTACAGGTTTCGCGATTGGGTGAATCGAAGGTGGCCATTGAGGGGTAGGGGTTACTGCGGCGCCAGGTTGTATAAACAGCGCGGCGATAGCGGTCATCTCCGGAACTTGGCTGCCAGTCTGTTGAGCTTCCAAAAGCAGCAGACAGCCCCATGCTTGGTCGCGGTGGGCGCACCGGTGGGCCATACATTTTTCTGCTCAGCAGACCAGCGACGCTGAGCGCCTGGTCACGAACCATCTCTGCCGTCAGACGAACGCGGGGCCCGCGTGCAAGCCAGCGATTGGCCGGGTCAGCCTCAAGAAGTTCGGCTGTCACTACGGAGGACTGCTGGTAGGCGGATGAAGTCACCAGCAGTCGCAGCAGCGCGCGAGTGTTCCAGGCATTCTGAGTCAGCTCAATTGCCAGCCAGTCCAGCAGTTCCGGGTGTGACGGCAGTTCACCCTGCGATCCGAATTCTTCACTGGAGGCAACGATGCCAACTCCGAACAGATCCTCCCAGAATCGATTCGCTACGACTCGCGCAGTCAACGGGTTTGCCGGGTCCACAAGCCATTTTGCGAGTGTGAGGCGGTTCAGTGGCTGATCAGCGGACGGCTGTGGAAATGCTGCCGGAAACCCGGCAGTTACTTCGTCACCGCGATCGAGATAGTTGCCGCGATACTGGAAAAAAGTCCTGCGGCTGTTTTCTGCAGCAAGTTCCTCCATGACCGGTACACTGGTTCCCGGTTTGATCCCATTCAGTTCCTGCTGTGCCGCCTGCAACTGCTGCCGTTCCTGCTTCAGTTCCGCTGCGGCAGACCGGCGATAGAAGTCTGCCAGTTGCCCCTGCTGATCATCGGTCCGCTGATCGTGGGGTGTCTGAATGACCTGCTGCATGGCCGCTGGCACACGGGCACGCGCAATGGCAGATGCAGAATCAGTGCCGCTGATGCGGAACTGACCCAGCACATGGTTTTCGTAGGGTGCCTGATGCTCAATCACCAGGCGCAGTATGGAATCTGCAGGCACGTCCTGCACCTGCTGCGGGACCAGAATGAGCTGGTGTGGCTGATCCACCTGTCCACCCACAGCCCAGCCATTGTCTGCTTCGGTCTTACCGTCGAGGACTTCGGAGGCCGGGAATCCGTCCTGTTCCCAGTCCGCAGCAACATCTGCAAAAGTGAGCGGGCGAATGCTGGAAGGAGAGTACTCCGCTGATGGTGAGGGAGCTTCAGTAACAGTCTGCTGCCAGATTTCCGAGCGTTGTTCGTCCAGCAGCTGAAGGCGGAAATTCACGAGCCTGGTGTGCAGGTTGTTGTCGGTCCGGTTGTGGATCACGATGCTGTCGATGGGATGAGCAGATCCAAGGTCGACTTCCCACCACGGGTCTTTTGAGATGGCTGTGTGTGTCACTGAGCCGGCCTGAAAGTTGCCGTCTGTCCTGCCATCGATGGCCAGCTGTGGGGGACCGTTGAAGTCCGTTGAGCTTTGTGTTGCCGTACCAGCGGGAGCGATATTGGAGCCGGATGCAAGCACCTGCACCTCGGCGAGGGAAAGGATGCGATCGTCACCGGGGATATCAATACGAACATATCGCGCTTTGGGAGCGGCATTTCCCGGTGGAATCAGCATCGCCCGCAACTCAGAAATTACAAAATTACCGCCACCGTGTCCGGCGCCATTGCCGGGCAGATCTGTGGATGGCAGCGTTTCAATCTGCAGGGCGGCAGGCAGAGCGCTGCCATTCGGCCCACGCGGGAAATCAGACAGGGGCAGGTCGAGGGTCAGCGTGTCCTTTGCAGCCGGTTCAGCGGTTCGCAGGATGCCGTCCTGCCCGATCTGCAGCGGTTTTTGTGATGCTCTGACGGCCGTGGCTGGAGTGACGGAAGTCCATGCCATGGGCAGCAGGAGTTGTTCTTCCCATAATTTCTGTGACGCGGCCAGTTCTGCGGTAGGTGTACTGAGCAGCAGGTCCAGCTGTTCGACCTGCTGTTGCAGTTCGCTTTTCCGCTGTTCCTCATCCGGGGTGAAGAGTGACAGAATCGGTTCTTCGTTGCGTCGGTCCGCATCAGCTGTGTTGTTCAGCAGAGCAAACAGCTGGAAGTATTCCTGCTGTGTAATGGCGTCGTACTTATGACTGTGGCATTGAGCGCAGGCAATGGTGGTTCCCATCCATACGGCCATGGTCGTGTTGACACGATCAACAATAGCCGCATTGCGGAATTCCTCGTCCTGGGTTCCACCTTCATTATTGGTCATTGTATTGCGATGGAAGGCGGTGGCGATCAGCTGATCATTGGTGGGATTCGGGAGCAGATCTCCGGCCAGCTGTTCAACAGTGAATTGCGCAAAGCTCATGTCACTGTTCAGGGCTCGGATGACCCAGTCGCGGTATGCCCAGATGGTTCTTGCCGGGTCGTCCGCATAGCCAGCAGAGTCTGCATAGCGAGCGAGGTCGAGCCAGCGGCGTCCCCAGTGTTCACCGTACTCCGGTTTTTGCAGCAGATGATCAACAAGCCGGGACCAGTTGTCGGCGTGATTCTGCTGCAGCAGGGGCAGCCAGTGTTCCAGTTCAGCGGTAGTGGGGGGCAATCCAGTCAGATCGAGGAACACGCGTCGGATGAGCGTTTCCGGGGCCGCCTGAGCAGATGGCTGGAGTCCGCGCTGCTGCATACTGTGCAACAGAAACTGATCCACCGGATTGGCTGGCCAGTCAGCGTGTGGCCCGGAGGGCGTTGGGGGTTGCGGGCGCTGAGGAGCTGCCCACGACCAGTGAGTTGCGTAGTCAGCCCCCTGCTGAATCCAGCGTCGGAACAGATCGATTTCTTCCGCTGTCAGGGGCGCGCTGAATTCCGGAGGCGGCATGCGGATATCGGGATCGGCAGATGTCAGTCGAGCAATCAGAGTGCTGTTTTGCGGGTCGCCCGGAACTACTGCGGTGTCACCGGATTCGCGGGGCGTCGTTGCCGATTCGCGGAGATCCAGTTGCAGACCAGCCTCACGCTGGCCTTCGTCAGGTCCATGGCAGGCCAGACATCGATTCGACAGCAGCGGGCGAATCTGTTTGTTGAAGTCAACGCTTTGCGCCTGCAGATCTGAAGGCAGAAAGTTCAGCACATTGACAAGGCTGATGCTCAGATACAGGAGACGGGCCGTCAGTTGCATAGCAGCACCCAGAGTGATTCAGGCAGGAGTCTGGCGGCAGAAGATCCTGCCGCCGAAGCAACACTGATTATATCGCGCAAGCGGTCATCCTTCACGCCGCTTTTCCTGCAGATGCGGCTGTCGTGAGGGGAAATCAGTATCGAGGGCAGGAACCAGATCAGGCAATCTGCGCTGCGACTCGGTTTGAGCAGTGATTTTGTTAGGATCCGACGTGCGAATCAGGAAGGCTGCATCATTTCCGGAGGGACCCCTGATCCCGGAGGTGCCCCTGATTCTGCAGAAGCGTTCAGGGACCAGGTTCAGAAATCAGGATACAGCGATGCTTACGGAAGCAGGTTGCCGGGCCAGACAGCAGCGACTCTGGCAGCGAATACCCGAGGAGATTGAGTGGTTGCTGGTGGGTGACCCTCGACATATTCAGTATCTCAGCGGTTTTCGAATTAACCCGATCAGTTTTTCTGCCGCAGAACAGGCTCTGCTCCTGCTTACACGCGCTGGTCAGACCGTTCTGCTGGCCGACAACTTCGTGCGGCGAACTGCCACGGAATCTGTATTTGTTTCCGATGAGATCATTGTCCCGTGGTACACCCATCGTCAGTCGGTAAGCAGTCGACCGGAGGCACTGAATCAGGCGCTGCAGGAAGCGCGGAAATACTGGGGTGGCCGCGCCGGCCTGATTGAACCCGAGGGAATCTCAGAATTGTCAGCGGCAACCGTGGCTGAGGATGCTGCATGGCAGTTTGCCGACGACGAGGAATCTGAGCCGCAGACTCTGGGGGATGTGATCCGGAATCTGCGACGCAGCAAGGATGAGGACGAGCTGGATCTGCTGCGTCGCTGCATGCGTGCCTGTGAAGCGGGGCATCGCCGAGCCCTCGAATTCATTGCTCCGGGGGTCAGCGAACTGCAGATTTACCTGGAAGTTCAGCGGGCCGCACAGCAGGAGGCAGGCATTCCCTGTGTCGTCTACGGAGACTTCCGGGCGACTCATTCGCACCTGCATAAGGCCGGCGGGCAGCCCACCGACTACGTGCTGCGTGACGGCGATCTGTTCATCCTCGATTACTCGGTCGTAATTCACGGTTATCGCAGTGACTTCACCAATACGATTGCCGCCGGCGCGGCTTCGGCTGCAGCAGTGGAGCAGTATGCGGCCTGCCAGCGAGCGCTGCAGGCGGCAGAGCAATTACTCTGCGACGGACAGCCGTGCGACGAAATCTGGATGGCTGCCTCGGAACAGCTGGAAGACGCAGGTTACGGACAACTGGCTCATCATGCCGGACATGGGCTGGGACAGGAACATCCGGAGCCACCAATCCTTGTTCGGGAAAGCACGGACGAACTGATGGCTGGCGATGTCATCACTCTGGAGCCGGGTTGTTACATTGAGGGCACCGGTGGCATACGCATCGAGCACAATTATCTGATTGAAGCGGAAGGCTGTCAGCGTCTGAGCAACCATGAACTGCGGCTCAGGTGAGCAGACCGGAAAGCTGTGTGAAGGAAGTCTGAGCGGGGATCGGGAACAAGGGAATCCCGCCGTCGGGACCGGTTTGTGTGGTCAGTGCAACAGGAAGCAGGCGCTGGCAGGTTGACTGGCTGCTGAATACACGAATGCTCAGCCCTTTCGCCGATTCGTCCAGCAGAGGTCGTGCAGTCCACTGGAATGGGTTCCTGCGAATGGCGCACAACGCCTCCTGCCAGTCCAGCGGATGTGCTTCTTTGCCGTTAAGCGGACGACGCGGATGGGCTGGATCATTGGTGCGAATCAGATAGCTGTCGGAATGATTGAGCAGATGCTGGAACTGGGAGCGATCCGTCAGATCCAGAGACTCAGCACTTTCCAGCAGTGGCGTTTCGCCAAGCAGGGAGCGGACCATTTCCGGCACGAGGCGTCCGAAATGCCGCTGCTCCGCCAGACCTGATCCGGGCGGGCTGAGCAATTGCACCGCCCCGGTATTCCAGCCTCGAATCAATCCCGGAACCCCCAGCAGAGAATCTGCGCGGAGGCAGTTGGGGTCCAGGCAGTCATCTTCAATCCGCCGAATTACAGTGGAAATCCGGGTACTGGGTCCGCCTGAATTCATACGACCAATGCGATACAACGTCCCTCGATCAAAGGCAAGGTCACGTCCGTTGACGACGGGAATCTGCAGGCAATCTGCCAGAAACTGACTCGCAGACCACGTTCGTCCGCTGCAGCCGGAATCCAGCAGCACGGTTTCCTGGCGACGCTGCGGCAGACCAGTCCGGTCCGGGAACAGGTGGTGTCGAACCCACGCTGCTGCTGATGTCTGCGGCTGCAGCAATTCGAGCCCGTTGGGAAGACTGCAGGACTGATCGAGGACAGTGATGCTGCCGTGTGGATCAATCCGCAGATCGGTGCTGGCAAACCACGACCAGTGTTGTCTGGCAGAAGTTTCCCCCTGCAGCGGCTGCAGTTTCCTGCAGAGTTCTGCACCCGCTGCACCAGATGTCAGGCGCTGCAGGCGTAGCGGAAGAGACTGTCCGGACAGTAGCCGATCAAGACAGATCGAAACGGCATGGAATCGTTGCAGCAGCCCGGCGGAGATCCTGCCATGGATATCAGCCGGCTGGATTTCAGGCACAGTCTGAAAACGGCGGATGGTATGTGGAAAATAATCGGCAATTGCCGCTGCCGCGGAAAAAACAGGCTGAGCACTGCGGCACTTTTGAGCAGGTGCAGCGGCAGACGATGCGGAAACAGGTTCGGGAGCGTGGTGTAACACAGCAAAAACTCGAAGTAAGCCGCAGTTATTCACGGAATCTGTACGGGGAGAGAACTAAACTTCGGGACACGAACGGCAAACACCGTGCCAGACCGCAACAAGTTCTTTCCAGACCGTAGCGGATGTCGGGTACAGACCTGCTCAGACCCCCGCAGAGTCACGCCGGACTGATGTGTTGTCCGAGTCCGGATGTTGTGGAGAAGCGACCGTTGGACAAACAGGCGGAATCCCGGGAAATCACAACAGGCCGACCTGATTCGGCGTCTGCCGGGCTGTTCCGCGCTGTGACACACCGTCTGGGGCTGAGCAAAGCCGTCGCATACTCCGTGCTGCTTCGCGTCTGGCAGTTACTCACCGGTCCGATCACGAGCTTTTATTTTCTGGTGCAGTTCTTCAGTCCGGCTGCGCGGGATTACTACTTTGCATTCAGCAGTATGCTGGGTGTGCAGGTTTTTCTGGAGCTGGGTCTGCACGTAGTGATCATTAATGTGACTAGCCACGAATGGTCGCAGCTGAAGTGGGAAGATGGTCGGTTGACCGGCGATGTGCAGGCCTTATCACGTTTGTCAGAGCTGCGTCGTCTTACTGATCGCTGGTATGCCGCTGCCGCAGTTCTGTTCCTGTTGGCCGTTTCGTTTGCTGGCTATCAGTTTTTTGACAGCAGTGCCGGGGCCGGGGATTTGTCGGACGCGGGTCGTGCGGCAGTGGACTGGCAGGGCCCATGGCTGATTCTGACAGTGCTGACGTCTGTCCAGTTGTGCCTGCTTTCGAGGACATCCATTCTGGAAGGCTGCAATCACGTTGAGTCGATTACTCGCGTGCGTTTCTGGCAGGCGCTGGCCGGTACCGCATCGGTCTGGCTGCTGATGGCGCTGGGGCTGCAATTGTGGGCTCTGGCGGCTTCTGCAGCAGTACGCCTGACGGGAGATCTGTACCTGGTATACGGTAGTTTTGGATCATTTTTCAGGCAGCTGAGCAAAGTCAACGCAACGGATTCGCTCAGCTGGAAAGACGAAGTGCTGCCGCTGCAGTGGCGAATCGCGGTACAGTCAGTGTTCTCCTGGCTGGCGCTGCAGATGCCGATCCTGTATGTGTTCAGGGAACTGCCTGCCGGCGATGCTTCGCGGCTGGGCCTGACGTGGTCACTGCTGACAGCCGGACAGGGGGCAGCGATGGCATGGGTTGAAACACGACGTCCGGTGTTCGGAATTCTGATCGCCGCGCGCAGATATGCCGCACTGGACCGTTTGTTCATTCGGCTGACAACAATTTCCAGTCTGCTCATGGCAGCGCTGGGTGGAGCGTTACTGCTGCTGATTTTACTCATCGGTCAGCAGACGGGAGCATTATTCCAGAAGTTGTCAGACAGTCTGTTGCCGCTTCCGTCGGCTGGCCTGCTGGCGCTGGGATTTGTAATTGTGCATCCGGCCCTGTGTTCCGGGCAGTATGTTCGTGCTCACAAGCGGGATCCGTATCTGTTCGCCGCGTCGTTCTCCAGTCTTTGCTGTGCCGTTTTGCAGGTGGCGTCCGGCCGGCAGTGGGGCACCGCCGGGGTTGCGCTGGGATATTGCCTTGCCGTTTGCCTTGTGCAGACACCGCTGCTGTTAAGGATCTGGTGGAGGTGTCGACGTGAGTGGCACTGATACGACAGATTCCGTGAACTGGATGCGGATGCAACCGGTGCCCTGCCCTGTCTGCGGCGATGAACGGTCGCGCCCGTATCTTCGGGGACGCGACGAACGTTGCGGAATGCCTGGCGAATTCCTCATCGTCAGCTGTCGTTCCTGTCAGCATCTGTTCATGAATCCTGCGCCGCTGGATGATGATCTGCTGCGATGTTATCCGGACGACTATGCTCCGCATCAGCCACTTGTTGCAGAAGCAGATGCGGGACCTGCAGCCTCAACTGCTGCTGCAGGTGCTGCATTGGTTCCGTGGTATCTGCGTTACCTGCCGTTGCGATCGATTCCCGGTCTGCGGCGACTCTACGGCTGGCTTACGGACGACAGAACGCAGCCAGTGTTGCCGGTACCGGCAGGCATTACCGGGTTAGCGCGGGCGCTGGAGATCGGATGTTCGACCGGCAGATACCTTGCAAAGCTGAGAGAAGCCGGCTGGCAGGTAAGCGGTGTGGAACTGGTGGAGCGACCTGCGCAGCAGGCTGCCGCCGCAGGATTTGATGTGCAGTGTGGAACTCTGGAACAGGCGGGATTTGCGGCTGAGAGTTTCGATCTGGTTGCTGCGTGGATGGTACTGGAACATGTTCCCCGTCCTCTGGAGACACTGCTTGAAGTGCAGCGCGTGCTGCGTCCGGGTGGGCAGGTGCTGCTGGGGGTGCCAAATGCGGGATGCTGGCAGCGCGTGGTATTTGGAAGCAGCTGGTACTGCCTGGATCTGCCGCGTCATCTGCAGCATTTTCGCGGCGAAAGTCTGCGCCGGCTTGCAGCAGCAGCGGGTCTGGAGGTTGTATCGATCCGACATCATCGACTGCTGGCTGGGCTGGCGGGAAGTGTGGGGATTGTGATTCGTCGTGTTTGTGGCGAAAGTCGACTGACACGCTGGCTGCGATTGTATCCGGAACGGCCGCGGCTGTGGTTTCAGCTGGCCACAGCTCCAGTGGCGATTCTGCTGAGTCTGCTTGGCCAGGGCGAAGGTCTGACGGTCTGTTTCCGCAAACCGGCGACGGACTTCACGACTGCCGCGGATGCTCACCGAAAGTCAGGATGAACTGCGATGCGAATTCTGTTTCTGGCCTCAGGACCACAGGTTCCATCAACGCGATTTCGTGTCCTGCCTTGGGTACGGCCATTGCGGGCAGATGGTCACCAGGTGGTGGTCGCGCAGAGTTTTCCGCAGAAGTACGATTACTTTCCGTGGATGGGTTTTCGACCCAGCCAGCTGCTCAAACGCAGCGTGCGCTGGTGGCACTGGTTGCGCAGCCGCCTGCAGGGCTTCGATGTGGTCATCATTGAGCGAGAAATCTTTGACAGCGAATCCGCAGAGATGGAGCTGCGGTTTCGCGAGACGTGTCGTCGTCTGATTCTGGATCTCGATGATGCTGTTTTTCTGCGTTATCCGAACAAGTTTGAGCAGTTGATTCCGGCGGCAGATCTGGTGATCTGCGGAAATCGTTTCATTGAGGAGTGGGTTGCTGAACGCAATGCTGCCACATGTCTGCTCCCGACATGTGTGGATCTGGATCGCTATGTTCCTCGTGCGTATTCAGGTCTTCCGGCGCGGCGTCCTGTGATTGGCTGGATGGGGACAGCGGGGAATCTGGTCTACCTGCGGGAAGCACTCGCTGGTCTGCGGCAACTGCGCACGGATCATGACTTTGAGCTGCATCTGATTGTGCCGGATCTGTCCGCGTTGTCAGCGGACGATCTGGCGGGGTTACCGGTGCAGCAGCGGTCTTGGAGTGCAGAGAGGGAGATTGCGGATCTGCAGAGTTTTGATATTGGGCTGATGCCGCTTTCGAGGACGGACGAATGGGCAAAGTACAAGTGCGGGCTGAAGCTGATCCAGTACCTGGCGACGGGTGTTCCAGGCGTCGCCTCGGCGGTTGGAGTGAACTCAGAAATCCTCGATCATGGTGGTTGTGGAATCGTGATCAATGCACCAGAGGAGTGGGCGGAAGGTCTGGGCAGACTTTTGAATTCCGACGATTTACGTCAACAGCTGGGGGCAGCCGGGCGAAAGCACGTTGAGCGGAACTATTCGGTGCAGGCCTGTTACCCGCAGCTGGTTCATGCACTGCAGAGTGCAGGCGGAAGGTGAACAGGATGGGGAGCATTTCCCCTGCGTGGGTAGTTGAGTCGTTGAGAGCGGCCGAGGGTGTTATTCTTCCTGATCAGACTTGATCAAACGCAGAGCAGGCAGAATTCATGTCACAGGGATTCCTGGGATTTGCAGATAACCCCGACTGGCAGCAGGCGGCTCAGGACGACGTACAGATCGCGGACGTGGTGTTTAACCTGCCGTTGGAGCGTCCCTATTCGTATGTGGTTCCTGATCAGCTGCGGGGGATGCTGCGGGCGGGACAACGCGTGACAGCTCCGCTGGGCAGATCGAATCGAGCCGTAACGGGTTACTGTGTCGGAGTCCGACAGTCGGACACGCAGACACGGCGATTGAAGCCCATTCTTGAGCTGCTTGATGCGGAGCCGCTGATTGACGAAGCGATGCTCGAACTGACTCAGTGGATCGGCCAGCGTTATCTGTGCGGCTGGGGTCAGGTCCTGGACAGCATCATACCGGCGGGTGTTCGTCGCCGCAGTGGTACGCGGGAGATTCGTTGTTTCGAGCTGGCAGAGGATGCAGAAAGTCGACTGCAGTCGACACGACTGAATCGGCAGCAGCAGGCGATTGTGGATATTCTCAGATCCAGTCAGCAGCCGGTTGCGGCCACGTCATTGTGTGAGGAGGCTGGTTGTGGCCCCGGTCCGTTGTCCACGCTGCAGAAGAAGGGGTTGATTCTGCCGCTGCGAATGCGCACGGAAGTTTCCGGAGAAGACACTGGAGGCCCGATCAGGAAAGAAGCTGATCTGACGCTGAATCCTCAGCAGCGACAGGCACTCAATACGATTCTGAAGCCGATTCGCGAGGGAGTTTCCGAGACTCTGCTGCTGCATGGTGTGACGGGAAGTGGCAAGACGGAGGTGTATATCCAGGCGATTCGCGAGGTTGTCAGTTATGGCCGCCAGGCAATTGTGCTGGTTCCGGAGATCAGCCTGACACCGCAGACGATTCGCCGTTTTCGCAGTCGCTTCAAATCAGTGGCGGTGTTGCACAGTCACATGTCAGATGCGGACCGACACTGGCACTGGCAGCAGATTGCAGCGGGTCGTGTGGAAGTGATTGTGGGTGCACGAAGTGCTGTGTTTGCGCCGACACCGCACCCGGGTCTGATCGTGATTGATGAGGAGCACGAGCCAACATTCAAGCAGGACAGTACTCCCCGATATCATGCCCGCGAGGTGGCGCACCAGCGTTGTCAGGCACATGGTATCCCGCTCATTCTGGGATCAGCGACGCCGACACTGGAAGCGTGGCTGCGGGCGCAACGGGGGATTTATCGGCTGGTATCAATGCCGCATCGAGTTGAAGGTCGGCCACTGCCGCCGGTTGTGATTGTGGACACTCGCAATGATCCACGTGTGAGCCGTGGTTCTTCCATTGGTCGAGCGATGCAGCAGGCGATCATGCGGGCGTTGAAGGAGAAGGGGCAGGTGATTCTGTTCCTTAATCTGCGTGGGTATTCACCGGTGGTCTGGTGTCGCAGCTGTGGCGAAGGAGTGAAGTGCGGTCAGTGCGACATCACACTCACGCTGCATCGAGATCGCAATGTTGTGGTCTGCCACAGCTGTGACTTTGAAGCGGAGCCGCCGCAGACCTGTCCTGGCTGTGGTAGTCCGGCAATTCGCTTTCTGGGCACCGGAACTCAGCGGCTGGATGAGGAGGTGCGGCATCTGTTTCCCCAGGCGCGTGTCCTCAGAATGGACAGTGACTCGATGAAACGCCCGGGTAGTCACGATGAGGCGTTGAGCAGCTTTCGTCGTGGGGAAGTGGATATCCTGCTCGGCACCCAGATGATCGCGAAGGGGCTGGACTTCCCGAATGTGACGCTGGTCGGCGTTGTGGATGCGGACACGATGCTGCGTCAGCCGGATCTGCGTGCAGCAGAACGGACTTTTCAGCTGATTGCTCAGGTCGCAGGACGCACCGGACGTGGCGAACGGGCGGGTCGTGTGCTGGTGCAGACAACTGTTCCGGATGATCCGGCGGTGCGGTATGCGTCTGAGCATGACTACATCGGGTTTGCCGGTCACGAACTGGCGGAGCGGCATGATGCGCTGGCGCCTCCGTTCAGTGCAGTGGCCCGCGTCATTTTTCGTGGTCCGGACGATCAGCGAACACGGGAAACAGCGATCGCAGTGGCCGAACGGCTGCGTGCGGGACGAACTGAGGAAACCCAGGATGTGAGGATTCTGGGGGCTGCTCCGGCACCGATCCTGCGGCTGCGCAACTACTGGCGCTATCACCTGCAGATCTGTGGCGCAACGTCAGAAAAGGTGCGGCAGTTATGGGAGTCCGTGGAACAGTCACTGACGTTACCGGAGGATGTTGAGCTGGCAGTGGATGTGGATCCGATGAACGCACGTTAGTGCGCTCAGCAACGGGAAAGCAGGAGCGGAACACGGTGGCAGAGGAAAAGATATCAAGGCAGTCGGATTCTGTTCAGCAGGCATGGTCTGCGGAACTATTCGCCACAGCGAGTCAGACATGGTCTGAACTGCTGTCTGAGCACCTGTGGAAGGTGACATCCGGTGCTGGTCCTGTACTGAACTGGGCAGATCCGGTTGCGGCAATTCGTGCAGCGGGTTCTTTTCTGGACGCCGGAAAGCCGGCGGATTCAGATGAGCTCATCCAACGCATCCGTGGCCTGATCTCAGAAATGCTCAGCCGCGGTCAGAATCTGCACCACCCGAGGTACATCGGCCATCAGGTTCCGTCGTCGAGTCCGGTTGCGGGACTGTTTGATGCGGTTGGTTCGGTTACGAATCAGGTGATGGCGATTTACGAAATGGGCCCGTGGTCCACAGCGGTTGAGCATGCTTTGATTGAACGGTTGTGCAGGAAGGTTGGCTGGGAGTCGGAGAGCAGCAGTGGTGTGCTGACGCACGGTGGATCGCTTGCGAATCTGACGGCATTGCTGACAGCTCGCAATGTCTGTTTTCCGGATTCGTGGAGGTCAGGGCTTCCGGACGGCGCAGTTCTGGTAGCAAACGCAGACGTGCATTACTGCGTGACGCGGACGGCGGGAATCCTCGGGCTGGGGGTGGAAAATGTGCTCCGCGTGCCGGTGAACGAACAACGCAGGATGCGCACCGATCTGCTGGATCAGCTGTTGTCGCAGCTACGTCGCCAGGGGCGGCCTGTCATGGCGGTCTCTGCCTGTGCCGGATCCACTCCGACGGGAGCGTTTGATGACCTGGAGCAGGTTGCAGAAATCTGTACACGGCACGGCGTCTGGATGCATGTGGACGCGGCACACGGCGGGTCGGTGATTTTCAGTGACCGGCACAGGCAACTGCTGCGAGGAATTGAACGTGCTGACAGCATCGTCTGGGATGCTCACAAGATGATGTTCGTGCCGGCGCTCTGTACGGCGGTGCTGTACCGCAATCGAGAGGTACGTTTCCAGACATTTGCTCAGGATGCCCCGTATCTGTTTGATCCGTCCAGTCCGGGGATGGCCGATATCGACAGCGGCATGCGCACTGTGGAATGCACCAAACGGGCGGCTGGTTTTGGACTGTGGGGACTGTGGTCGCTCTTCGGCGAACAGATTTTTGCGGACCTCGTGGATCAGGTACTCGAACGATCGCAGCAGTTTCACCGGATGCTGCAGGAGGCTGACGACTTCGAGTCATGCAATGATCCGGCCTGTAATATTCTGACGTTCCGTTATTGTCCGGACTGGCCTGGTGCGAGCGATCCGGAGCTCAACTGGCTGCAGAGAGAGATTCGTACCCGGCTGATTCGCAGCGGGGAGTTTTATATCGTGCAGACATCGCTGGAGCAGACCGTTGTGCTGCGGACGACCGTGATGAATCCGCTGACGACAACGTCAGATTTTGGCGATCTGCTGGATGCGGTACGACGCACGGGTAAGCAGATTCTGGGGGAGCGATCTGCCGGCGGGTGCGGCTGACAGGTGCGGCTTATTCGGTTGAGTCGGTGGCGTTTCGTTCTGCGTCCAGCGACGTCTGAATGCGATCCTGGACGGCCTGAAACAGTCCGGGGTGCATTCCAAACGGTGGAGTGATGAGCCAGGACACCTGTGGAAAGTTTGCGGCGGCTTCCTGGACGAGTGCCGGGATGTCCTGGGTCCAGTGGCGACCCGGGGCAAGGAACCACGGAAAGACCACAACTTTTGTGGCTCCCCGTTCAATGCAACGGGCAAAGGCTTCGGCAATGGACGGACTGGCCAGTTCCATGTGGGCCGGCTCCACAATGGCGTACTGCGA
>JALRDR010000057.1 GCA_023262145.1 Planctomycetaceae bacterium
GGCAAAAGTGATCCTGGCCGGAGCTGCAGCGACCACAAAAAAGCACGCCGACCTGTGGCGGCCGGCGTGCTTCATTCTGACAGGATTTCAAACGGTGTGTACTCAGGCAAACAGAGCCGGAATCACGTTGCCCTCTCGCACGATCATCACCGGGCGACCAGTCGGTGTATTGTACTCCACCGTGTGGTCAATCCCCATCGCCTTGTAGAAGCTGGCTGCCACGTCGTCAGGGCTGAAGCCCTCATTCTTTGGCATGGTTCCCTTGTCGTCGCTTTCTCCGAGAACCTGACCACCGCGAATTCCACCGCCACCCAGAATCATGAACATGTTGCGGGGGTAGTGGTCACGGCCATTGCGTTCCGAGTTGATCTTTGGTGTTCTGCCGAATTCACCTGTGACGTATACAACAGTGGATTCGAGCAGTCCGCGCGCCGCAAGCCCGTTGAACAGGGCCGCGAGGGCCTCATCAAACGCTGGCAGCTGGCGATCCTTGAGCGCCGTCCAGTTGTCACGGTGAGTATCCCAGCCACCGTTGGTGACGGTAACGAATCGTACTCCGGACTCCACCAGTCGCAGAGCCAGCAGGCAGCTGGCCCCCAGCTGAGATTCTCCGAAGGTCTTTGCGAAGCTTGAATCTTCCTGCCCAATGTCGAACGCCTGTCGCGCCTTCGTGGAAGAAATCACAGCGTGAGCCTGCTGAGCAAACTCATCCATGCCGTCCAGCAGCTGATTGTCACGTTCAACATCACTGAACGTGCGATCCAGTCGTGACAGAAGTGACTGGCGACGTTCAAAATCGCTGACAGTGACCCCGTCGGCCATGGAAATACCACGGACGCGATACGGCTGCCCAATGGTAGGCGTTGAGGTGGTGTTCATGGGGGCATACTTCACACCCATGTAACCGGGGGTCTGCGAACTTCGCGGGATTGCGACGAACGGAGGCAACTCGGGATCGGTTGAGCATTCCCGGGTGATCACAGCACCGTAGCCGGGAAACTCCAGCGATGGCAGCGGTCGGTTTCCGGTATTCACATACTTGGTGCCGAGAGCGTGGGCAGCCACCGAGTGGGAGACGCCACGCAACAAGGTGAACTTATCCATGCAGCCGGCGATGTTGGGCAGGTGCTCAGAGATTGTGACACCGGGAAGATTGGTCTGGATCGGGTTGAATTCACCCCGGTATTCCGATGGTGCATCTGGCTTCAGGTCGAAGGTATCCATGTGCGATGGACCACCATTCAGATTCACGAAAATCGCAGACTTCCCTTTTGCATTCTGGTCGACAGCCTGCTCTGCCTGCAGTCGGGAATAGCCCGCCAGCGAAAGACCAGTGGCACCAAAGACACCGGCTCGAAGTGCATCACGACGAGCCATCCCATCACAGTTACGAAACCATGCCATCTCTGCGGCTCCTGAGAGTCAAAAAAACTTCCACAATGTGGACCGGAATATTTCATTACGCCGAGCAGCATGCCCGACGTCGATTTCAGAACTTAGTGATTCACAAGGAATTCCCGAGTGTTCACCAGTGCCCACAACACTCCGCGGATTCCTTCCGCTGCATCTTCAGACTCTTCAATAAAGAGCATCGATGTCTGCAGTTCATCGTCAGTCGGATGACGAGAAAGCGTTCGCAGGTAGGCCTCGCGAACAATTCGCTCCGTATCAACTTCGGTACCCGGCTGCGGAGCTTCCTCCGAAGCTGCAAGCTCCTGCTGCTCCGCTTCAGTCGGCTCTACAAGCCCCTGAGTCAGGGCCTGCTGTCGCAGTTTTCGGATCTGATTCTGCAGACTCGGAATCCGGGCCTGCTGTCCGCTTTCCTGGGCCTGCTTCAGCTGTTCACGCAGGCGTTTGACCTGTAGAGCATATCGCGACTTCAGCTGCTCAGCTCTGCGCTGTGCCTGAGCGTCCGGCGCTGCCAGGGAACGACTGCTGAATGGCACACCCTGCTCAGTGCAAACTTCCTTCAGCCACCCGTCGTTGGCATCCAGCAGTGACAGCACCTGAGCATCATTGCGCAGGAAAATTGTCTGCAGCAGGCTGGGCTCATCTGTCCGGTCACAATCGCAGTTGCTCTCACGAATTGATCGGCCGAAGACAGCCATTGCATAGGCAGCACTATTGCCACGTCCGGCATTTCGCTGGCCCGTACCCGGAATCGAAACAGCGCGATCGTCCAGCTGCGTTACGGCGGAAGCATTCTTCAGATCATTCTGAGTGGCCTGCACAAGAATATCCCATGCTACCTCGGCCGGCAGCCGCCGCGGGACAGCATGACTGAAGTTCTTTTCATCCATTCTGTTGGTTGAGTTGGGGATCCAGCTGAGCTGATATGTGCGGCTGTTCAGAATCTGCCGATGCAGCCACTTCATATCGAAATTGTTCGCGATGAATCCCTGTGACAGGTAATCCATCAACCCCTGATTTACCGGCGGATTGGCGAGGTTCAGATCGTCTGAAGGCTGCACAATTCCACGATTGAAGTAGCTGGCCCAGACGCGATTGACAAACGCCTTCGCAAACAGCGGGTTATCCGGGGAACGCAGCCAGTCCATCAGCGGCTGACGCGGATCTTCGTAGTCTGCCAGATTCAGGTCTTCTCCGCCCGGCAGTCTTGCCACTGTCGCCGCCGGTGGATTGTCGCGACGTCGTGCAGCACCCCCGCGGGCTGCCGTAACACGACCCGTGTAGACTTCCGGGAACGGTACGGTCAGACCATCCTGCAAGGCAGTGGCCAGCACCTGCCGCAATTCATTGCCACGTTTGCCTTCGGCACCTTCGATGCTGGCAACCATCGCATCATATTCTTCACGAGTCTCAGGACGCACCTGCGTCCGCCCGCGTGTTGCCCCGAAAAAACCTTCCAGCTTCTGGAAGTCGTCCTGCGTCCACTGATCAAATGGATGCTTGTGACACTGAGCACACTGGATACGTGTCCCCAGAAACGTGTAGGCAAACCCGATGACGCGATCCTCTGTCGTCTGGAAGTTCTGTCGAGCCCAGAAGTGCGCCAGACCGTCGCGGGCGGCGAAACCTGCCGCACCTGCACCACCACGGTGATACAGCCGGGACATTGCTTCACTGTACTCGCGGAAAGACTCGCCTTCGTTACGGCTGCTGGCCATGACGATTCCCTCAACCAGCTTGTCGTAGGGCACGTTGTCGCGGACACGCTGCTCAATCCAGGCATACCACTGCTTCGATGCTTCCTGACGCACAGGAGTCACGTTGTTCAGCTT
>JALRDR010000145.1 GCA_023262145.1 Planctomycetaceae bacterium
GCAATTCGACTGGCGATTTCCGGGTCGTGAACTTCCTGGTACCGCCGCTGATTTGCTGATTTCAATGCATCCAGCCCTGCACGCTGAAGTTCCGGAGGAATGCCCTTCGGGCTGGACAGATTCAGTACTGGTTCGCCCTGATTGCGGAACAGAACACCTCCGTAGCTGGAGGGCAGAAAGCCGCTTTGATACAGGGTGGCTCCTCCGCTGCTGCCGCGACCGGCCGTCAGGACCACGTAGCCGGGAAGACTGGCAGAGCTGCTGCCGAGACCGTAGTTGATCCACGCACCCATCGTCGGCATGCCAAACCGGGAGACGCCACACTGCATCATCAGCTGGCCAGGATGATGGTTGAATTCCTCACTGTACAGGCTGCGGACCATGAGCAGTTCATCAGCAACACTTCCCAGATGCGGCAGCCAGTCAGAAAACTCCATCCCGCATTCGCCGTGCTGAGTGAAGCGGCGTGGGGAGCCCATCAGTGTTGCAGTGTCCGGCTTGATAAAGGCAAATCGGGCTTTGCTCAGAATCGAGTCCGGTACTTTCTGGCCGTGCAGTTCCTGCAGCTTTGGTTTGGGGGTAAACAGGTCCAGCTGTGAGGGGGCCCCGGCCATGTAAATGGAAATACAGGCTTTCGCTGTGGGTTCGAAGTGAGGCTGTCGCATGGTACTGGTTCCGCTGACCGGTCCATCCAGCGCATTTTCAGCACGCAGGACGCCATCATCGGTGAGCATGGAACCGAGTGCCAGAGCTCCGATACCGCTGGCAGTGGTGGTCAGAAATTCGCGGCGAGTTTTCTCGATATGCTGCGGAATGCTGTTCATGATTCTGTTCCTGTCGTCTACCGAATTGTGCAGTGGCAGAAGGGCCGGGTTCACAACAAGTTGCGTCAGAATTATTCGCGAGTAATGAACTCATCCAGATTGAGCATCATTCGCAGCGTCGCGATCCATGCTGCGTTTTCCGTCACCGCAATTCCCTCAATGATCCGATCTCCAGTCAGTTCCGCTGCCGCCTCCGGTTGTTCTGCATACCACTTGCGACTTTGTTGCAGGAGTGTTGAGAAGTCCGCGAGGTCGTCTGAGTCAGGTTCCCGCACGATACAGCGTCGCAGGGCATAGCTCAGTCGCTGAGTGTCGTTCTGCTGGTCCTGCTGGGCGAACACATGCTGAGCCATGGCTTGCGCTGCTTCCACAAATGTCTCGTTATTCAGCGTTACGAGAGCGGCGATGGGAGTATTCGATCGATCTCGATCGACGCTGGTCACATTGGAATCCGGGCAGTCGAAGGTAATCAGATTCGGGTGTGGTGCAGTTCGCTTGAAGAAGGTGTACATGCCGCGACGGTAGCGATCCTCACCACTACTTGTGTCCCATTTGAAGCTGCTGTTGTAGGTCAGGTCCGTGACACCGGGCGGGATGGGGGGAAAGACACTGGGGCCACCGACTTTTCGAGACAGCAATCCGCTGGCAGCCAGCGTAATATCGCGGATGATCTCCGCTTCTACACGAAATCGATTCTGTCGCGATAACAGACGATTCGCCGGGTCGGTCTGCAGCAGTTCCGGTCGGTGTCGTGACGACTGGCGATAGGTTGCTGATGTGACGATGTAACGAATCATTGATTTGCGTGACCATCCCCCGGCAATCAGTTTCTCAGCCAGATGATCCAGCAGTTGTGGGTGTGATGGCGGATCTCCACGGACTCCAAAGTCGTTCATTGTGGGGACAAGACCGGTGCCAAAGAGATTCTTCCAGATGTGATTGGCGGCCACTCGCGGTGGCAATGGATTTTCACCACTGACCAGCCAGCGCGCCAGATCCAGACGGTCGGTTGCGGCATCCTTGTTACGGGCACGGACAGGCGGCAGACTGGCAAGTGTGTCGGTGAAGACTTCCTCAAGTGGCTGCAGGAATTCTCCGCGTCGGAGGATGTTTGTGGTGCGTGGCGGTGACGCATTGCTGATCACACGGACCGACATCGATTCGCCGGCGATTGCTCCGAGTTGCTGAATCAGTGCTCGCGATTCCGCATCGCGATTCTGGTACCAGCTTACAAGGGTGTCGATCTCATCCTCAGACCGCTGATCCTTGCTGACGATCGCGGCAATCTGATCCGGCAGTTTCGTGCCCGGGAGTGGTCCGGTGACAGCTGAGATGCGGAATCGACCAATTGTGTGCTGGTC
>JALRDR010000181.1 GCA_023262145.1 Planctomycetaceae bacterium
CCGGGCAGCTGCAGCAGGCTGGCGATGAGTGCCGCCGCACAGACGAGCTGCAGGAATATTGCAAGCAACAGAAACATAAGCTGACCAGTCCTGTTGGGGTGTGCAGTACTGACTGTGAATCAGGTCAGGTGAAGTTTTCGCTGAGTTCTGAGACCGCTGAAACTGCGCGCCGGATTTCGGCGGATGTTGTCAGTGGTCCAGGGCTGAATCGCAGGCTTCCCGATTGCTGCAGCAGACCGGCAGCCGGATGCAGCAAAGGAGCGCAATGCAGACCTGCCCGACACTGAATCTGAAATTCCTGTTCCAGAATGATCGCGGCATCATGGCAGTCGAGTCCCTCCAGCTGAAATGACACCGCTCCACAAAAATTCTCAGGTGTGTCCGGTGTCAGCAGTCGGACTGCGGATATTGCCCTGAGTCCACGGTAGAGTTCTGCTGAATGCTGTTGCAGTCGCTTGCGAAGCACAGCGGGGGTCTGTTCACGAACCCATGCGGCAGCGGCCAGTAGTCCGGCAATGCCCGGAATATTGCGATTTCCACTTTCAAACTTTGCCGGGGACTGCCTGGGCTGGTGCAGTGATTCACTTTCCGTTCCGGTTCCTCCCAGAATCAACGGCTGGAGCAGTTGTTCCCGATCAGGGCGGATGCAGAGTGCTCCCGTTCCCAGGGGTCCGGGGATTCCCTTGTGCCCGGCAAGAGCCATGAAATCGAATTCGGCAGCGGCAAAACTCAGATCTTCGTGACCAGCCGTCTGAGCAGCGTCGACTAATGTCAGGGCACCTGCCTGCTGAGCAAGTCGAGCCATTTCAGCAATCGGCTGAACAGTGCCGAGAACATTTGAACCGTGGTTCAGAACGACCAGTCGCGTGGGGGTTCGTTCGAGCAGTTGCTGCAGCTGCCGGATGTCCAGCAGTCCGTTGACCGGACTGAAGTCAAGCAGTTCAAATGTGATGTTTCGTGTGTGCAGCAGATGCTGCAGAGGGCGGAGGACAGAGTTGTGATCAAGCCGACTGGCAATGACATGATCACCCGGCTGCAGCAGTCCCTGGATGACAATGTTCAGGCTCTCGGTGCATCCCGAAGTCAGCACAACATGTGCTGCAGAATCTGCGCCGACCAGCGCTGCAATCTCATTTCTGCAGGAGCGCAGCAGTTCATTTGCAGCAGATGCACCCGCATGAGTACCTCGACCTGCCGCGGAGCCATTTCGAACCCAGTCGGAAACTGCGTCGGCGACACAGTCGGGTCTGGGAAAACTTGTCGCGGCATTGTCGAGGTAGATGAGGTCCACAACCGGTATCCAGATTTTCAGGACTGTCCGGGAATCCAGAGTTTCCCGTCACCTGCACCTTTTGCTTCTGAACCGGGTGTCCAGAGTTGCCCGGAACCCGCGGCCGCTGTCGCGATGCCGCCCTCAAGTTCCTTTGCCAGATGCTCGCATCCGGATTCTTCCAGTTGAGTCTGGATGAGTTCGTCAAGTTCAGGGACTTTATGCAGGTATTCGTCACGGAAGCGGCGCAGGAGTACAGGAAGCTGGGGATCCTCAGGGTTGTCAAGGCGGTAAGAAAGCTCGCGGACGTCAATCTCCAGCCGTTGCCGAAAGCCCTCAGTGCCGTTGGGAAGTTCTGCGCGAGCTTCGTCCAGCAAAGCAAAGCTGCGATCCAATTCGTTGCGATTGCGGAGTATTGCAGACTGCATCAGCAGCAGACGAACAGTACCTGATTCGCGGAAGATTTCGGGATCATCGCGGAGTCGATCGATCGCCGCGGAGACCTGATCAGTCAGTCCCAGCAGACTGGCCCGGTTGACAAGTTCGGCCGATTTCCGTGGGGTCAGTGCAGCCACGTCAATTCGGATCAGGGAGAGTACCGATGATCCGGCGATGCTGGTGGAGTCAGTGATCTGCTGCGGTTGCAGTTCGGGCAGACTTAACTGCGAGCGAAGGGCTGCTTCGTCAACCCTGACGTCCGCCATTGTTGCCGTGCAGATCATGATTGAGAGTGCAGCATCCAGCCGGATGCTCAGGCCTTCACGTGAGGCCGCCTCTGCCGGCGACAGGTTTTCGAGTGCCTGCTGGGGTGTGGACAGCCAGGCTTGCACCGGTACTGCTGACTGGGCCTGCTGCAGTTCTCGAAATTTCAGGTGAGACATGCCCTGAGGGCGGAAATAACGGCGATCAAACGCCTTCTGGATGGCAGGCTGCAGATTGAATCGACGAGTCTGCTCTTCATCAGGAGTCGTTGTAATCAGGTCGCCGAGAATTTCCCGGATGCGTACCACCGCATCGTTGATCAGCTGATCTGAGGATGTCAGTGCGATCCAGGCAGAGTCGATTGATGCTGCAGATGCCTGATTACCATCAACGACATCGTAGATATCGATGTCAGAGACTGCTTCGGGGAGTGTTCCGGCGCTGATGTGGTCTTCGTCACTGTCTGCAGTGGCAAGAAGTACAAGTTCGGCTACATGATCGACCCCTGGCGGATGATTGCAATCTGAGTGATCAGAAGCTTCGGCATTGCGAATGGCCTTGTGATCCCGCAGTCGAGTCAGTGCTTCGGAAACTGACTGCAACTGCAGTCGCACTTCTTTCAGAGCGTAGTTGTCGTCGGACACGAACATGTCGAGCATCTGCGCCAGTGCTTCC
>JALRDR010000291.1 GCA_023262145.1 Planctomycetaceae bacterium
CACTGGCTTCACTAAGCAGTTTCGGATTTTCCAAATCGCGTTTTGGGGTTATGCGACCGCGGGGTTATGGCACGCGCCGGATGCTCATCAGTTTGTCCATTTCTGTCGACGAGACTCCAATTTCTCTGCCTGGCTTCAGTCTTTTCAAATCAAGTGATCTATAACCCAAAGTCAAACGTTGTCTTCATCAGGTATAGTTGACTCACACTCACATCAAACGGACTGGAAAAGAAATGCATCGTTGCTGTCCTGTTGTCTTGCTCTTGCTTTTCACAGGGTGTGACAATTCACGTGATCCTCAACAAGTCCTTGAATCGAGCCGGAAGTCTACGGCCGAGGTGGAAAAGCAACTTGAGCTGATCCGACAGTCTACCGCAGAGGCACAAAAGAAATTCGACGACTCTCTGAAATCTCCCCAGCACACCAGTAAGTCGCATCTCCATCCCGCCGAAGTCCTTGCTGAACAACTGGTGTTTCAGTTTTCATCTGATGAACTGCCTGCACAACGGCCAACGATTGCCGGACTCAGAAAGCTCGACAGCAAGGAACGCGACGAGGTGTTTCAGAAGATCCAAAAAGACATCCAGGCTAAACAGTGGAAACTATGGTTTACTGAAATCGTTGTTTCCAATGGCAAGGACGACGTCGCAACGTGTTTCTTTCAGAGTGGTCAGCAGGATCACGTGGTCGTCAGGCTGGCTCATCACGAGAACTTATGGATAGTGGCAGCGTGCGAAACAGTTGGATCAAGTTTTTCGCCAAGCGAGGGTGAATCGTTAAGTGAGCATGTGAACGAAGAGGTGAATGCGTCGAAACAGCAGGGATCTGCCTGGCAGAGCGGACCACTCGACGATGGGCTCTATTTCATCGAGCATTGAGCCCGGAGGTTATCGCGTTGAACAACCATCGGATTTCGCGGTCATGATCCGCTCAGCCGCATCGTCCACGAGCGTGACGACAATCGACCCTGCATCCGGATCGAAGATCACTTCTTTGATGATTGTCGCCAGCAGATTTGTCTGGGTTCGCATGTTGAGTTCATGCCAGGAACTGCGGATCGCCTCCAACGGACCATTTGCGGATGACTCGTGGTCTGCCTCGCTCTGTTCGAACATGGAGCAAATAAAGTGTTCAATCTCAAAGGCTCGAAGGCTGACATTGCGGCAAGGAGGTTTTCCACCTGCTCTCGACCGACACCGATAGAAGTAATCGCGAAAGTACTTACGCTGATTCATGCAGGGAGTCATTGCTCGATGACACCGGCCACATTTGAGTAACCTTCTGAGGGGAAACAGAATCTTTGCCGGAGCATAGTCGGCTTTCCGCGAACGACGAGAGGCAATCACCACTCTTACCTGCTCGAACATCGCGTGGTCCACGATGGCTTCGTGCTGTCCTGGCAATCTCCCCAGACCATGGTGAATCATTCCCGCGTAAGTCGGATTCGATAACATCTTCAGAACCTGTCGCGCGGTCCACATCGCTCCATCACGACGCGTCTGCCATTTCCGACCATTTGCGTAGTCAGCAATCTCCTGAGGTCGCTTGCCACTGACGGCCAGTTCAAAGATCTTCCGGACACGCTTCGCTTCCGTGGGATCGATAATCAACTGCTTTGAGTTCCTGTCGGTCACGTAGCCATACGGGACTCGCCCTGCCACGCGACGTCCTTTTTGTTTGAGTGCGGCTCTCGCCTCTGCCAGTCGCTCTCGGGTGAGATCCTGCTGGAACTCACTGGCAGCGGCGATGATATTGGACATCAGCCGAGCGCTGGCGGAACTGCCAAAGTGCGGATCGGTCACAACATGCAGGCAAACATCATGCTGTTCAAATGTCTGCAGAAGAACCTGAAGATGCAGTAACTTTCGAGTCAACCGGTCGACGCTGTAAACAATGATGCGATTCACTCCACCAGCTTCCACGGACTGGAGAAGTCGCCTCAATGACGGACGATCGAGCGATTCACTGGATCCGCCGACGTCTTCGAATGTCTCACAGACCTCCCAGCCAAACCCGTCCGCGAAATCTTTGCAGATGCTTCGCTGCATGTCGCAGGATGAGAAGACTGCGTTCCGATCACGCGACTGCCGCGTGTAGATCACTGCCTTCCGTACCGGCCGCAGAACATCAGATGCTTGTTTTTCCCGTTTTTTGGCCATATCACAGAATCGGCAAATAACCCGAAGGTCGCCACTGTGTCAGCCCAAATTTCCACTTGCCCCGGTGTCGAAACTTTTTTCGACCCCGGGGTTATTTTTTGCGCTCAACTTTGAGCCCCGGCAAAAGCGTGGCCCTATCCCGCTTTTCCGCAACAACTTGCGATCAGCCCTGTACTCGGTCCCGAACCTCTCGTCTCAAACAGAGACACCTCAAAACGGATCTCTCCGAGTGTCTCGGCGCGTTTGAGAGCGATTTGTCTCTCCCATTCAGAGACACTCCCGGCTCGGGTTATGACCCCCACTGGCTTCACTAAGCAGTTTCGGATTTTCCAAATCGCGTTTTGGGGTTATGCGACCGCGGGGTTATTTGTAAAGCCCTCACCCTCTCATAGCATCTTGCCGAGTTGCATTGGACGGGGATTAGCTGCACCGAGGTGACACCGTGGCTGACATTCAGGAATTCGCAGATCAAGCATCTAGGCTCTTTGGCTGCTTTCAAGACACACTTCGTTTCAATGCGAATCTGTATCGTCAACAGGGAGGTCTGCCGACCTCCCGAGAGGCGGCATCAGAGTTCATCAAGGCCGCATACTATGCAAGCCTGATTCCCGATGAAGGGCGTTATCCCAACTCGTGCTTGATGTGCTATCGGAGTGACCAAGAGTTTTATTTTCAAACAGTGTTCAATGAATCACTCGAAGCATCAGCCGAAGAGATTGCAAAGCTCTCTCATGCGATTGACAGTCGAAGCCACATTGCGTGTGTTGGCAGTACAGATCAAATCACGCTCCGGGGCTTTCGCGTCAACATGCCCTACAATCAACGAGAATATGGCTACCTTTCCGGTCGGATCGCGAACCCATTGAAGATACGAATCACAGGCCCAGGTAACATCGAGGTATCTTGCACAGGAGGAGCCGTGGTATTCCGCGGCGGTCAAATCTCCGAAGAGTCCCCGCTTACATTCAGTACTTCAATGGAGCGACTCGCTGCACGCATCACTGAAGAATTGAGAAAGACTCGAGAAGATTTGGTTGAATCTCTTGATGACATCTTCAATGACCTCATGCGGGAGATTGTCCGACTAGAGCATGGTGGGATGGTGATTTTTTCCCAAACACCTGATACGAAACACTTTTCGTCGCTTCGCGGAACCACTTGCGATTTCTTTCACAGTGCGTTGGTGGACTATTGGGACAGCGCCAGGGAATTGGTTTCGATTGCCGGTGGCGTAGACAAACTTCTCACGACCAACGACCGCGCGCACCTTATGCCGTATATGCTGAAGGTGGCCCGTTCTACCGATCAAGTGGAGAATTGTATTCCGGCCATCGCGAATCTCTCCGGCATGGATGGTGCTATTATCTTCACGTACGATTGCAAAGTGGCAGCATTCAACGCAATCATTGATCGGCAAAACGCGTCCGAGTCGGAGGCGAAGTTGATCAGAGCGGACGGCACGGCTATTGACTACCGGGAGACCTTTGCGCAGCGCGGTTCGCGGCATCAGTCAGCACTACTTTACGCCAAATCAGTGCGAGACAGTTTCGTGTTCGTCATTTCGCAGGATGGCTCAATTTCTGCATTCCACAACCCAGGCGATGGGTCAGTAGTTTGCGAATTCGGTTTACGGCCGATGGAATAAACAGTCCGCAAGGTCGTGCCCCTTCGCGAGTAGAAAGATACCGGTCCCAAGGATCACGACCAATCCGGAAGACAAGAGTCATGGATTCTGCGCCTCATTTGTGTCCAATAGTCCTCGGCAAGTGAACGCAATTACCAAAACACAAAGAATTGGGCGAAGTGCCGAAGTCTGGAGTCGATTCTGCGTGAGCGTGAGTCATGCTGATGAACCGGACAGGATTCCGGACAGATAACCCGGCTAAGGCATATATCACTTTCTGCAGGAGCTGATGAATCGCAGTTGGCAGGAAGGCAGATTCGGGATGAAGACACGCAACAAGAAGCCGCTCACAGCTGAAGAGCGACGCCGAGGAGTGGCCGCAATTCTGGCGCTGGCGGTCCGCCGAATTCTGCGGGATGAACAGAATTCCAAAGTTCTGAGCACTGACGTTTCGAACAGAGTTGAACTCGTTCTAGAAAAACGGCTCAGTGTGTCTCGCGTGCCCGATGGCTCGGGGCTGTCGAACGAGTAGGCGAGGCAACCCAAGGAAAACGAACCATGCTTGACGCTGCGCGTAGGTCAGGAAGAGAAGGAGACGCGGAATGATAGCGGACGAGATCGATGTTGAATCCGACGCACTGCACCAACTGCCGGTGAGCAAGCTGCACGAACGGTTTGTGAGCGTCTATGGCGAGGCACCTCGGTCGCGGAACCGAGTCTGGCTGATCCGCAAGATTCTCTGGCGACTGCAGTCGCTCAAGGGCGGTAGCCTGAGCGAACGTGCCCGGCAGCGGGCCACGGAACTGGCCGCAGATGCTGATGTTCGATTGATGCCAGCGCAGCGTTCCCCGGCGGTCAGTGTCAAACCAGCGGAGAAACGACAACGGACGGAAACGTCGGTCGATCGACGATTGCCGACCGCCAGAACGCCGATCTATCGCGATTACAAAGGAAAGAAGATTGTGGTCCAGGTGCACTCTGATGGCTTCGAATACGAGGGCCAGCGATACAGGTCGCTCTCGGCCGTCGCCAAACACTCGTACCTGTCGCGCGACATCGAACTGCACTGGGGGTGCCTGAACAATGGCTTCCTTCACTTCAGTAAAGTGGGTGGTTGCGATGGGTTGGGTGCTGACTTCCAGGGGAATCGCGGAGATTTGTTGGGACTCTTCTTTGGTTACAGCGAGTTCAATCGCTTCGGTGCGAGCTGGTGGGCTCAAATCCCTGCAATTATGCGAATTACGTACAGGGTGGAATGGTAGCCTGCCACTGCCAACTATGGATGGCCCCGCAAAGACTGTCACACGCGGGACCCGAAGTCCGGGGTGGCAGTCATGCTGGGACACTTCAATCTGGATGACCGGTCTTCTACCGACGACGCAAGGTTCTCATTCGAAGCCATCTACAGGCTGCTGGTCACAGCGGACGGAGCACTGGCTTTGATCTGCGGCGACGAACCTCCCTTTTGGAAGACCGAAGACCCTGCCGAATGGATCCAGAATGAAGGACTGGTCCTTCGTTACAAGCTGCCTCGCTGCCAGATGGCAGAAGACCTCTGGCGGGATCCATTCTGCGGCCGCCATTGAGTTGTGACAGGCGCAGCGGACCGTGGCGAGG
>JALRDR010000338.1 GCA_023262145.1 Planctomycetaceae bacterium
TTGCTCACCGTATTTCCTGCACATGAAAAAACTCACGCCGAAATGCTGTCAGTCGGGGCACGCTGTGAAGTTTCTCGCAGATTCGGTCGCGGCTGGAGTTTTGGCGTCTACAATCACCGCCTGTACCTGGGTGTCTGTCAGCTTCTGAACTGTGGCCTGCAGCCGCAGGTCCGGCAGTCACTTCCCGAGTTCATGCAGACTCATGTCGATTCAGATTTATCAATCCGCTTTAGGGGCAGGAGCCAACATCCGTGCTGCAGTATCAATTTCAAGGCAAGAATGCACTCATCACCGGGTCTTCAAAGGGGATCGGCCGCGCTGCTGCAATCGCCCTTGCTCAGGGGGGCGCCAACGTAGCGCTCAACTGCAGTGGTAGCCGGGATCTGGCCGAGGCTGCTGCGGAAGAAATTCGCAGTATGGGTCGCAAGGCGATTGTCGTGGTCTGCGATGTATCCGACCAGCAGGCTGTGGATGACATGGTGGCTCAGACTGTCGCTGAATTCGGAAGTCTGGACCTGTTCGTCTCCAACGCTGTTTACAGCGACCGGGAACTCCTCGTGAATGCAGATATGGACGGATTCCGTCGCACGATTGAGGTAAGTATGTGGGGGGCGTTGCACGGTGTTCGAGCTGCTGCTCGCCAGATGCTCAATCAGGATTCACGTGGTCGCATCACTGTTGTCAGTTCACCGCACGCGTTGATCCCTTTTCCCACAGCGATGGCTTACAACATGGCCAAGGCTGCCATCGACCACATGGCCCGCACTGCGGCCATCGAACTTGTGCGTGAAGGTGTGCGTGTCAATGTCTTCCATCCCGGCTGGATTGATACTCCCGGTGAACGTAAGTTCTTCACCGAAGACCAGCTTGCCGAGGGTGCTGCATCTCTGCCAATGAACCGCATGGGTACGGCCGCAGAAATGGCACACGGGATCTGCTTCACACTCAGTGACGAAGCAGAGTATATGACCGGCTCAACACTGACCATGGATGGTGGTGTTCAGTTGCCCTGGTGGTCGCGACGATCCGAAGGACGCCAATGAAACGATGCGGCTGCACATTCCCGGCTGCACAGACCGCCTGACTTGATGGCAAAGAATCCGGAAGCAACCCGAAAACAGGAGTCCCCCTGTGCCTCGACAATGGTCCTTTCACCCAACTGACGAAACGACAGTTCGATCGCTTTCGAGCAGACTCAGGGTGTCACCCTTGCTGGCACAGGTTCTTGTCGGCCGCGGTTTTTCCGATCCCGGGCAGGCAGAGCGGTTTCTGAATCCTCGCCTGACGGACCTGCACGATCCGGATCTGCTGCCCGGTGTGTCGGCAGCGGCTGACGTTGTCGTCGCGGCGGTCAGGGCCGGACGCAGAATCACGATCTACGGCGATTACGATGTCGACGGAGTCACAGCCACCAGTCTGCTCTGGCACTGCCTGACGCTTTGCGGTGGTACGGTGGACTACTACATTCCCAGCCGACTTGAGGAAGGTTATGGACTCAATGAGGCAGCACTGAGAGAACTGCATGAGGAAGACCCGAAACGACTGGTCATCACAGTCGACTGCGGCATTTCCAGTACTGATCACGCTGCTGTGGCCCGCGAACTGGGGCTGGACCTCATCATCACCGACCATCACCAGATCGGAGATGAATTGCCGAATGCAGTTGCACTCGTTCATCCGCGTTTACCCGGCACGGACTACCCCTTCGGCGAGCTCTGCGGGGCCGGAGTGGCACTCAAACTGGCGTGGGCAGTCTGCAAACGACTGGGCGATGGAAAAAAAGCTTCCCCGGCACTCCGGGAGTATCTGAAGCAGGCCGTTGGCCTGGCGGCTGTCGGAACCGTTGCTGACGTGGTCCCACTGCTGGACGAAAACCGCGCCATTGTCCGCTACGGACTGATGACACTGCGGGAACAGTCAACCCCCGGGCTGCAGTCACTCCTTGGTGTCGCCGGACTGCGGGATCGCGATGAACTGAAGTCCGACGACATCGGCTTTGGAATCGGACCGCGGATTAATGCTGCGGGGCGACTTGGTCAGGCTCGACTGGCCGTTGAACTGCTCACTACCGAAGATCGTGCCCGCGCTACAGTACTTGCCGAATACCTGAACCAGCTCAATGACAACCGCAAGACTGTCGAGCGGAGAATCCTGAAACAGGCCCGCGAACTGGTTGAAGCAAATCCTGAATGGCTGGAACACGGCGCACTTGTACTGGCTCATCACGACTGGCACCCCGGAGTGATCGGGATTGTCGCCAGTCGCGTTGCGGAGGAGTTTGAAAAACCTGCAATCATGATTGCGCTGCGTGAGGATGGCACAGGGCAGGGCTCAGGTCGCAGCTACGCCGGACTTGACCTGTACGCCGCACTTTCAGCAACTTCAGAGCATCTGCTCACGTTTGGTGGGCACCGTGCTGCTGCCGGCCTGCGGGTTGCCGCATCCAGTCTCGACACATTCCGCAGGGCTCTGGCGGACTGGACTGCAGACAACTTTCATCCAACCGCCAGAGATACCGAACTGCAGCTCGACGCGGAGGTGTTGCTGTCCGAGGTGAACTGGCGTGCTGTCCGCGAGCTGGATCGACTCGGTCCCTGCGGCCAGAGCAATCCCAGCCCGCGGTTCGCTGCGTCCGGAATCACACTTGCAGAAGCACCGCGTACAATGGGCGAAGGGGGACGACACCTTTCCATTCGCGTCAGACAGCATGGAACCACATTGCGAGCGATCGCTTTCGGACGCGGCGAATGGGCAGAAGAACTTGCTCAGCTCACCCGCCCCTTCCAGATCAGCTTTGTTCCGGTCAACAGCGAATTTCGCGGCGTCAGCCGTACGGAACTTCAGCTTGTGGACTGGAAACCGGCGGCAGATGAACCGCAGACCGGCTGAATCCGGCAGTGCAGCGCAGGCTCACAAAGCCGGTCGATGCTGCAGCATCCTGACCTCCGGCTCTATCGCCGCCCCGATGGCAAGCAGTGTTGCTTCGTCGTACAGCCCGGCGGTGAGTGAACAGCAGACCGGCTGTACTGCATCATCCCGCATCATTACCGGCATACTGAGTGTCGGGTGACCCGTCAGATTCGTAATGCCCAGATCACCGCCGCCGACGTAGACGTCAACCCGTTCAAAAACTTCAGCCATCCGCTCCATCAGCATTCTGCGAATGCGTGAGGCCTGCAGATAATCCACAGCAGTAACCAGCCGTGCCCGCTGGAAAATCTGCGGCCATGAATTCAGCCCCTCGCTGACACCCTGATTTGTCAGCTCCTGAAAGACCGTCGCCGCCTCAACTTCCAGCATCAGTGTCAGGTCATACTCCCCGAATTCCCGAGGCAGCTCCACATCCTGAATTCGTGCCCCCAGCTGCTCCAGTGCCGCCAGCGTTCGCTGCTCTTCCGGGACCGCTTTCGTATTGGTAACTCGCCCCACCCGTAGTGCAGAGAAGTTCACACCGATCGGCCATTCATACCAGCGATCGACACTTGACGGATCACCTGCGTCCGCACCGTGGATGTGCTGCAGAATCACCCCCAGATCGTCGCAGCACCGCGCAAACGGTCCCAGCTTGTCCATACTCCACGACAGCGGCATACAACCGCTGCGGGAGACTCGACCAAATGTCGGCCGCAAGCCCGCCACTCCACAACGACGTGACGGCGAAACAATACTCCCCAGAGTCTCACTGCCGATGGCAAAAGGAACAAGACCAGCAGCAACAGCGGCCGCCGATCCGGCCGATGACCCGCTCGACCCCTCTTCGAGATCCCACGGATTCCGAGTCTGACCACCGAACCAGCGGTCACCCATGGCAAGAGCGCCTGTCGACAACTTGGCGACCAGAACAGCACCGGAAGCATCAAGTTTTTGCACGACCGCCGCTGGTTCATCAAGTATCTGCTCCTGAAACTGCGGAGCCCCCCACGTTGTGGGCACACCCGGAACCGCCAGCAGATCCTTGGCCCCCCATGGGATCCCATGCAACAAGCCCCGATCCACGCCTGCAGCCAGTTCCTTGTCAGCCTGCTCTGCCTGCCTCAGCGCACGCTCGGCAGTCAGATTCACCACGCAGTGCAGTTGCTCGTCCGCCGCCTCAAGTCTGCTCAGGCACTCCCTGGTCAGCTGCACTGAGGATACTCTGCCACCACGCAGGTCAGCTGCAAGCTGGCGAATCGGCTGCCAGCGAGTCCCGTCCGCTGTCGACACGGCCTCCACCTCAGCGGCTGGCTGCTGCTGCCACGCTCGCATCCGACCCCAGGCTTCGCGGGCCACTGCGTTGCCCGCCTCCGGATCAAACCGTAATGCCGGTACCTGTTGTCGGGGGACGTCATGACTGCGAATTCGCCGTAGTTTTTGCAGCAGCGATTCAGTCGACTCGGCGAGTGCCGTCCGTTCATCGACCGAGAGACTCATGCCGGTGATCGATTCGAAGGCAGCAATCTGATCTGCTGTCAGTGCACCCGACGTGGCAGCCTCGTCAGCCAGTGCTGCACAGAACGCAGGTCCGCCGGCACCGGAAGCGAGCAGGAACTGCAGTACCTGCCGACGTGTACTCTGAGACATCTTCTGCTCCTGCTGCATGTTCATTGCCAGCGGCAGTGGTCTCACTGGCTGACTGTGGTCATTGTCTACTTTCCACACCTTCTGAAATTGTCTGCTTTACGGCAACGGCAGGAGCGGAAGATTCTTCGTGCACCGTCAGAAATACTCCCAGCACCGCCAGCAACGCGCCACAGACAGCGCGCGCAGAAATCGGCGTCCCGAAAGCCACGCGCGATAACGGAATGGCAAACAGAGGAGTGGTACTTGTGAGCGTGATGGCGATTGCCAGCAGCGACTTCTGCAATGCGATCTGACTCATCCAGATCCCCAGAACCGGGCCCATCACCACAGCCGGCAGATAACTCCGCAGAGTGACCGGAGAAAACACATTGCGTGAAGTCTGACGCAACCTGCGCTGCAGCAGCAGGATCAGCCCGGAAGCTACAGCCGCAGTGACAACGCGAATCACTGTCGCCTCAAACGCTGTGCAGCCCTCTCCGCTTCCGGCGTCCCGAGTGGCCACATGACTGAACATTCCACCCACCGCTGTCGAAGCAGCGGCTGCAAACCCCAGCAGCACTGCAGTTCCGGAATCTCCGGTATGAAACGCTGCCGCATCCGTAATCGCCGCTCGCTCTCGAATGACGATCAGTACGCCGGCCAGAGTCAAAGCGATTCCCAGCAAATTCACGAGACTCAGAAACTGCTGCAGGAAAACAGTCCCGATCAGCAGACCGAACAGCGGGCTGGTGGTGGACAGCATCAACGCCCGCCGCGGACCAAGGATCTGCAGACTACGAAAGTACAGTGTGTCACCCAGGACAATTCCGGACAACGAACTAAGTACCAGCAGTCCCAGCGTGACGCCAGTAATGGAACTCCCGGTGCCCGCTCCGCCCAATCCTGCCATCCAGGCCAGAAGCAGCAGCGTGGACCCGGCAACGTTCTTCCCGAAGTTCAACGTCCATGCCGTCAGTCTGACACGGGAATAAATCAGACTTGAAGCCGCCCAGAGTCCCGCTGCTGCAAGTGCCGCCGCTGGCCCGGAGTCGAGAAGTGGATTCATCAGATCACTCAGAAAACAGAAAATATGCCGGTTTTATCAAGGCGATCAATTATTCCGGTCATGCGGGTCGGGAACGGGGCAAATTGTGGCCTTAGAACCACTACCAACCTGACAATCGGCACTACTGACAACTGCTCGAGGACTCACAGGATGACAATGCCCCACCCGTGCGACTGCTTCACAGCCGCTTTCCAACAAAACTCTTTCGCTTGCTTCACTCGTCCTCGACAATTCCGTGGCATCTGTGATGCCGTCGTGATTCGGCCGAAGGATTCGGTCCAATCCTCGGATCCCGCAGGTGCGGGTAGCCCACACGAAAGGTGGATTCAATGCTCGCGAATTCCTTGCGGGTGAATTCACAGTTCGTAACCTTTGTTTCCATCATCGATGATCACATTCCTTCCCCGGAAAGAACATCAATGCGGTCTCTGCGCAACGTCCATTTCTTCATTCTGCTGTGCCTGACGCCCGCTGCTCTCGTACAGGCAGAAGTCCTGTATGACTTCACTATTTCGACACCGCAGCCGGCTGAAATCTCCAGTTTTTTCTTTTCTGCTTCCGAGTCGGAACTCGCAGAACTGAAAAACACCGTGTATCCCCCGCGGCCGGGCAGGAATGACACCACAGAAACCGCAGCACCACTTCCTGCTGCAACAGCCATGCCCGGTCTGGCTACGCTGTTGGCAACCCCGCTGGCTGCCGGACTTGTCGATCACCCCGTTGATCTGCTGCAGCCCGTCAGAACACCTGATAAACTCGCAGAACTGATCAAACTGACTGGCCTCAACAGCATGAGTTTCCAGCAGTCAGATACAAAACCTGATGTTCACCCGGGCGCTGCTGATCATACGTCACCGCAATCCACAGCAGCGCCAGCGTCCGGCACTCCGGAAACGCCGCCGCAGGCACCGGCAGAGCCGCGCAGGACAGTGCCGGCAATCCATCTCCGCCGCCCAGTCATGCTCTCCGGAAAATAACAAATCTTCCCGACCACATCGACAACCCGTCTCGTCGTCCCGATACATTTCGGGCAGCCTGCAGGTCGTTTGAAGCATCCTGTGATTTTCGGATTGATCAACATTGCATCGGTTGATGTCCCCACAGTGGCCCGGAAGCCTGTTCTGCGTTCTTTTCCTGTTGCTTGGCACGGGCTGTGGTCCGCGCGCAGGACCGACTCCCCCGTCGACCAGCCATGCCGGTCGCTCCCCGGCTGAGGAGCGGTTTCACTCACGGATGGTAGCGCGGCTCAAGCAGGCTGAAGAGCGTGCTCAACGCGAAGATCCCTACTTCCAGCGGCAATCCCTGCTCGACACCGAACGCGTGCTCGCTGCAACCGACAGCAGTACGCCCCCACAAGTGCTGGCACAGCTGTATTTGACCAGAGCGCGCGACCTGCGCCGATTCGGTGACGATCAATCGGCACTGCAGGCACTTGCCGAAGTCAGACGTATCGAACAGTCCGCTCAGATTCAGCGAAGTGAACCGTTCCTCGACTTTGAGGAAGGGCTGACGTGGCTGCGCGCTGCAGAACAGGAAAACTGTCTGCATTGCGAGGACGGAACAAGCTGCCTGCTCCCAATCACCTCAGCGGGCATCCATCGAAAACAGGAATACAGCCGGCAGGCCGCCATCTGCTTCAACAGATATCTGGAACAGGCCCCGGATGATCTGAGTATCGCATGGCTGCTCAACATCGCCTCCATGACCGCGGGGGACTTTCCCACAACCGTCCCTCCCGGTTTTCGACTGCCGGAGGATGCATTTCGTGACTCCGGTCATGATCAGCATTTCACCAGCATCTCCAGCTCAGTCGGCCTCGCAGCGGCCGATTGCGGCGGTGGCGCTGTTGCGGAAGATTTCGACGGCGATGGCTGGATCGACCTGATGACGTCCTCGTGGGAACCTGGTGGACAGATCCGGC
>JALRDR010000366.1 GCA_023262145.1 Planctomycetaceae bacterium
ATTTGGGACCACCGACTGCTCCCAGCAGAACGGCCGTGGAACTTTTGCAGGCGTCGATGGTTTCCTGCGGGAGCGGATCGCCACAACTGTCAATTGCGCAACCGCCAATCAGATACTCACTCATCTCAAACTGGTGGCCAGACTGAGTCGCCACTGCGTCCAGCACCCGACGTGCCTGAGCAGTAATCTCCGGACCAATCCCGTCCCCGGGAAGCAACACAAAGCTGGCCTGCATCGACATCAACCCTGACTAAAAAAACAATTGATATGGTTTCTGTGGCACTCGGTCCCCGGAAACACTCGGTGGTCCACACGGGGCTGAACTTCACAAACAAAGGGCAATCGCCTGAAACAAAGGGCAACTGCCACGACCGTGGGCAACTGCCACGACCGTGGGCTTCCGACTCAACAGCCCGCAACTTTCTTTGCAGCAGTTCACAGCACCGCTCAGATTACGCTTCTGCAGGAACGATGCAACCGCCGCCAATCACAGAGGTACGATTTACCGGACTTGCCATCGCTGCAGCTGCCCAATCCGCCCCTCGAACACTCCTGTATCCGAATGGAATACTCTCCGACACCGGAATTCCGGTCACTCTGCCTGCCCGCAACCGAACCTGTGGAAGAATTCGCCGCTGCTTTTGACTATTCTTTGCTGCAGTCGTCCGCTTCCGGAATACTCCGCAGAATTACAGGATCACGACCTTGGCCGAAAAAAAAGACTTCGATGAATTCCTCGAAAAGTTTCGCCGCCATCATCAGGTAATGGTTGAGGAACTGCACAAAGTGATCATTGGACAGGAAGGCGTCATCGATCAGATCCTCGCTGCAGTGTTCACTGGTGGGCACTGTCTGCTTGTCGGCGTCCCCGGGCTGGCCAAGACTCTGGTGGTCAGCACGATTGCCCGACTGCTGGACGTGGAATTCCGCCGCGTGCAGTTCACGCCGGACCTCATGCCGTCAGACATCACCGGCACCAATGTGCTCGAAGAGAACGAGTCCGGACGCCGCGAATTCCGATTTGTAGAAGGCCCGATCTTCACAAACATCCTGCTGGCAGACGAAATCAACCGTACGCCTCCCAAGACGCAGTCTGCGCTGCTGCAGGCAATGCAGGAAAAGGAGGTCACAGTCGGGCAGCAAACCTACCCGCTCCCGGAGCCGTTCTTTGTCATCGCCACCCAGAACCCCATTGAACAGGAAGGCACCTACCCCCTTCCGGAAGCCCAGCTGGACCGCTTCATGTTCAATGTCAAAGTGGATTACCCGACTCTGGAAGAAGAAGAACAAATCCTCGAAACTACCACCTCCGGTGAAAAACCAGAGGTCCGCAAGGTCCTCTCTGCACGCTCAATCCTGTACCTGCAAAAACAAATTGGTCAGATTGCTGCCTCCCCCCTCATCATTCAGTACGTTGCCAGACTTGTGCGTGCCACGCGCCCGGGCGACAACGCTTCACCGGAATTTGTGCGCCGTTTTCTGGACTGGGGTGCCGGCCCCCGAGCCGGTCAATATCTGATCGCCGGCGCGCGAGCAACTGCGGCCATGGATGGGCGCGCCGCTGTGACCCTCGATGATGTACGTCAGGTGGCGATCCCCGTGCTGAGACATCGCATCTCGGTGAACTTTCAGGCTCAGGCGGAAGGAATGGACTCCGATGAACTGGTTCGGCAACTGATTCGAGAGGTTCCGGAACCCAGCATTGCCCGCTATGAAAAATAAACTCGGCCGCTTCAGACATCTACGCTGAATTTCATGCACAGCTTCAAGTCGCTCTTCATCACCGGTACCGACACCAGCGTTGGCAAGACGTGGGTCAGCTGCCTGCTGCTCCGCTCTCTGGCCAGGCTCGGACTGCAGCCCGGGGCCTACAAGCCCGCCTGCAGCGGGGCCGTCACTGACCACTCGGGAAAACTCATCTGGGAAGATGTACAGGCCCTCGCCGCTGCCTGTCCGCCAGGGACTCCGCCGGAACGCATCTGTCCGCAGACCTTCACTGCACCGCTGGCTCCCAACGAAGCAGCGCGGCTGGAAAACCGACAGGTCAATGACCAATTGCTGGCTTCCGCTGTCTCCGCATGGCAGAACCACTGCAGCCATCTGGTCATCGAGGGTGCCGGAGGACTGTTCTGTCCGCTCTCCGATCAGACAACCGTACTGGACCTGCTGCTGACACTGCAACAGAAGTCCTCGGTGCCCGCTGTCATTGTCGCCGCAAATCGACTGGGGGTGATCAGTCATACGAGACTGACAGTCAGCACGCTGCTGCAGCATGGTATTTCTGTTGCCGGAATCATTCTGAATCAGGCGACTGCACCGGATGCCGAGACGCCGCTGCAGGATCCGTCCCGACCACTCAACGCCGGGCAGCTGATTCACTGGATGCCGGAAATTCCCTTGCTGAGCTGCAGCTGGAAGGCTGATGATCTGAAGCTGCTGCACCCCGGTCAGATGAACGCATCAACGGCACTCGAGTGGCTGCAGCTGCTGGTTTCTGAAAGCCCTGAACTTAACTGATTCTCAGCAGCACGCTGGCACCGTCGCGACCCGGACTTTCCCATTCCGAAATCAGCTCTGCTCGACGATTCCGCATCACTCCGGACTCCTGCGCAGCCTGAAGCTCTTCCTGCCAACGCGGGCCCTTGATAAGCAGCAGTTCTCCACCGCGGTCCCAGTGCCGAGCAAACCAGGGGATGAGTCGACCGGTCGCTGCGACCGCTCGTACTACAGCGACGTCCCATGTGTGCGTGTCCAGCAACTCCTGCACCCGCTGCGCATGCACCACCAGTGGGAGCTCAAGTCGGTCGCAGATATCCTGCAGAGCCATTGCTTTTTTCCCGACACTCTCGCAGAGTTCAACCGAAAGATCAGGACGCAGAATCGCCGCCAGAATGCCAGGTACGCCACCTCCTGAACCAACATCCAGAACCGTACACCCCTCGGCCAGATGTTCGATGAGCCGAACACTGTCCAGCAGATCGCGATTCACGAAGCTCTCAAGAGTTGTGTGTCGTGTCAGATTGATTCGAGTATTCCAGTCCCACAGCGCTCCGCAGTAGCTGCGACACGCCTCCGCCTGAGAATCACTCAGAATAATCCCATGCAGCTCTGCCGCTGCTCTCAACCCGTCGGCTGCAAATAGATCAACGTTCATGAAGAATACTCTGCGACCTGTCGGATCGCCGCAATGCGACCCGCAGGCCGAGGGAAATCAATTCAGACCAGCTGAAACGCGTCGTCCAGTTCATTGGAAATACGCTTGAGTTCATCAAGCGGGCCACCGCCGACCTCTGCCGCAACCCATCCATAGAAACCAATCTCCAGCAACGCTCGCCGCACATCCGCATAGTCGATATCACCCTCGGAAATACGAGTGAATTTGCTTTCCGCGCGAGAGAAGCCCTTGATGTCCAGCTTCATGATCCGGCGACCCAGCTGGCGAATCCAGTCACCCATGCTGCCGTATTTCCAGTGATTCCCGATATCAAACTGCATGCCTACCCAGGGAGAATTCAGCTCATCCACATAACTCACGTACTGATCGGCAGTCTGTGTGTGATCGCCTTCATGGTCGTACAGAAAATGATTCCAGACATTCTCGATCACGATCTGAACGCCATACTGAGCGGCCACGGGCACTGCTTTGGCAATATTCTCCAGCGATCGCTCGCGGATTTCCTCGTATGCCCCATCATTGCCGTGTCCAATCACCAGCAGCACTGAATGACCACCTACAGCATGAGTGTCACGAATTGCCTGCGTCAGTGAATCAAGCGCCTGCTGGCGCACTTCCGCACTCGGATCAGTGTGACGTACCTGCCAGTGCGACGAATTCACTGTGCCATCGACCGGCAGACCTGTTGCCAGAATTGCTGCCTTCGTTTCTTCCACATTCATCGCCGGCGCATTCATCTCGATCCCGGCAAATCCCGCTTCCCTGGCCGCCGCAAACTTCTCTGTCAGGGAACCGTCGACGCGGACCATACCGATCTTCAGTGTCTTCCACAGACGTCCTTTCAGCTTCACCTCATCTGCTGGCGCAATTGCCGCAGCTGACACTCCCACCGCAGAAACAGGCAGGACACCTGTTGCAGCCAGAGCCATTCCGGAACCAAGAAATGTACGACGAGAAGCAGGACCGTTCAGCATGTTTGTTTCCCAATCTGAAAGGAGTTGCAGTCACTGTGAAATCAGGAGCAGACCGCAGGCAACCGTCCGGTGCAAAGACAGTTCTGGTCCGCTGCTGATCTGGTTTCTGTCCGCGGACCGCTGCGAATCTGCAGGCACCCGCGTATATCAGGCACCCGCGTATATCAGGCACTATCCCACACGCGATGTCGCATCACAAGGATGTCACCCGACCTCCTGGCGGCAGCGTAGCAAACTGCAGCACGGACGAACATTGAGCAGTGGCAAAGAAAAAACCCACCCGGGGAACGGGTGGGCTGATTGCATGCAGCAGTTCGTCGGGAGCCACACGGATCAGGCAGCGATATCCATCGAGCTGTCGGCGTCATCATCTCCAGCATCTTCGGCACCCAGTTCTTCCTCTTCATAAACAAGGAAGTAGATGCTGCTGGCCGCTTCCTCGAGCATGTGCTTGACGTTTTCGCTCTGCACACCTTCGATCAGTCGATCAAGGGCCTCCACAACACGATCCACCTCTTCGCTGCAGATCTCTTCATACTCATCACTGTTCAGCATTTCAGGTGATTCACTCATCGCATGACTCCTGTCGAGTTCTGGCCGCAGTCAGCTTTGCGGAGCCCCCTGCTCTGAGAGAACTGCCGGTTCTGGCACCGTGGCTGTCTCCCAGGCTTACATCCGCCCCTGCAGAACGTAGCCTCCGTTCACCGCAGACCGTGGTATTCATCGTCCGCAGCCTTACAAAAGCCAAGCAGAAAAGACAAATTCCGGCGGCCAGCCCCGATCTGCGGGTGCACTGATTCCGGCTTTGCACACTGCTGACTGAATTGCTTCCCGGCTGATCGCCCCGCAGTCTTTCATTCCGGCAGAATCCGCCGCTTCGCAGTGCAGTTCCGAAGATGCTGGAATACAACGTCTGCTCCTCCCGCCCTGCCAGTGACAGATTCACCCGGACTCACCGGACATCAACAGGACCGGGACAGTCGAAGCGGCTATCATCAGTGTCCACCACTCTTCCATTATTCGTTCGCAGGAATCCCGGCAGATGACAGCACATCCCCTCCATGAAGTACTTCGGCACGCACTGGCTGACCATCACCTCGCCCGACTCCGGGCCAGGGAAACAGACTCCGCCGCTTTTCACGCGGATGTGCACGCTGTCTCTCTCCTGCTGGCTGCCGCGTGCAGCAGAGATCTTCCCACCACCACCACAACCATTCAGACTCCGCTGCAGTCGATGAACACACGAAAAATCTCCACAAGAATTGCACTGGTACCAATTCTGCGTGCTGGACTTGGCATGGTGCAGGGCTTCCGGGAACTGCTTCCGTTCGCCGCTGTCCACCACATCGGTATTCGCCGCGACGAAGCGACCGCTGCACCCATTCCCTACTACGACCTGCGTCGGGATCAGCATCCTCCGGATATCGCATTCGTTCTGGATCCGATGCTGGCCACCGGCGGTTCCGCAATCTGTGCCATCCGTATGCTGCAGGAATGGGGCGTCCAGGATATCCGCATGGCGGCCATCATCGCTGCCCCCGAAGGGCTGCAGGCCATCGCTGCACACACTCCGGACGTGCGTGTCATGACTGCAGCACTTGATGAACAACTGGATGAGAACTGCTACATCCGCCCCGGGCTGGGTGATGCGGGTGATCGCCTCTTTGGTACGACCTGAACACATCGAGCACGACAACTCAGGTCCGGCAGGTGGTGCATTCGAACGACAGGGAGCATCGGGCGTTCTGCAATTCTGCGGTCCGCCAGACCGCACCCGCTGGGCCAACGCCTGACAGACATCATGCAAACATCATGCAAAAAAAACGGAAGGCGTTTTGCCTTCCGTTCTTCAGCCTGTGGCCGCTGCGACTGCCGAGCATTGAAACACGTGCCCGGCGTCATCCAGCCCGACCTGAGATCCGGCTCAGATATCCTCGCTGGACATGAATCGCGCCAGACGCTGGAAATCACTGCCCTGGTTGATGAAACGAACCACAGTGACCAGTGTTTCCGGATCAACCAGATCCTCGAACGGCACATAGTGCAGATCCAGCTGCCCGGAGCAGGAGATCATGACACTGCGACGTGACTCCTCAACCAGTGCTCGATAGGCTCCGATTCCCAGCTGACATCCCAGCATGACGTCGAACGCGTGCGGTCGAGCACAACGGGATTCATACCCCAGCTGCAGTCCGGTGACTTTGCGATTCAGTCCGGTCTGTCGAGTAAATTCAGCGGCAATCAATTTGGACATCATTTTGCCAAGGTTGACGTTGGCAACTGAAATGTGACCGTGGTCATCACGTGGCACATCCTGCAGCACTGCGTCGGAAAGATACTCCACAAGCCCCTCGGCCAGTACGACAACTCCATACTCCTTGCCCTGCTTCTCATAGCGATTGCGCATCATGGTCACAATCCGCCCGACGACTTTGTCCAGATCCATCACCTTGCGACCGGCTGTGGATTCCGGCAGCAGGTATTCCTCGGTAATGTCTTCCACGCTGAGCACCAGGTTGGCCTCGCCCGAAACAGCGGCCCCGTAGGCCAGCCAGCCGGCGCTGCGTCCCATACACTCCACGACGAAGTAAGCGCGAGCCGCTTCGGCATCCGCATGCAGATTGCGAATCTCGGTGCCGAGTGTCTCAACTGCAGTGAAAAAGCCGAACGTAAAGTCGATCCCTGAATAGTCATTATCAATCGTCTTGGGAACATGTACCACCGGCATCCGCTGCAACCCCTCAGGCAGACGATCCTGGAACATGGCCATCTTGTTGGCCGTCTTCAGCGTGTCGTCGCCACCGATGGAAACCAGAGCATCCACGTTGATTGATCGCAGAGCGTCGTAGGCGCGGCGCAGCGGAGCCGACTTTTCCGGATCTTCCAGATCAGCGGGAGACTGCACCTTCTTGCCCGGGTTCGCACGTGCGGTCCCGATCATGATTCCTTCCTTGCTGCGTGTAC
>JALRDR010000479.1 GCA_023262145.1 Planctomycetaceae bacterium
CACTGCCCCGTTGACGTGAATGAAATTGCAGTAGGAAGCGGGCAATCTGGATTCCCCTTCGAACGCGGCCGCTGGCAGTGGCAGGAGAACTGGTCGCAAAGTCTGTCCACGGCTGTTTGTGGCGGCGGAGATTGCCGCAGCGTTGGCCCGCAGATCCGGAGCTTCCGGGGCATCGTCGTCTGTAGTGGCCGCCACCAGGACGCAGGTCTCGTCAACAAATCGCGCGATCTGATCGATGTGTCCATCCGTGTCATCTCCAAGCACACCATGGCCTGGCAGCCAGACAACTTTTTCAGCCTGCAACCAGAAGCAAAGTGTGTCAGTCATCGCGGCACGGTTGGGTTTCGGATAGCGGTTGGTATTCAGGAGGCAGCTGTCTGTCGTCAGTACAGTCCCCTGCCCATTTCCTTCGATTGCTCCTCCTTCCAGAATCAGCCCGGGACGCAATGTGGGGATGTTGAGCAGTTGTGCAATACGGCCGGGGACTTCATTGTCGAGGTTCCACGGAGGATACTTGCCACCCCATGCGTTGTAGTCCCAGTTGAGGATCAGCTGGCTGTTGGCGGCGGCAGAATCCGGGCGCCCGGACAGAAACAGCGGACCATGGTCGCGGCACCACGAGTCGTTTACAGGGATATCAACGAATGTGGCTGGGAAGCTGCTGCCGCGACGTTCGCAGGCGTCTTCGAGAAGCCGCCTGTTCTCTGCGTTCTGCAGCTCTGCGGCAAGCAGAACGTTAGCCGGCTCAAAGCAGGCGATGGCAGCAATCAGTTCTGCATAGGCAGCGGGGATGCGTTCAAAGGTGCCGGGCCATGTCGCCGGGTTCACGGGCCATGACGCCCACGTCGCTGCATGCGGCTCCCATTCGGCAGGCCACCGATAATTCTCAAGCGGAGAAAGCATGGTCACGGTCAGTGTTACAAAAGTGGTGCGGTCAGGTGGTCCGGTCAGAAATTCGAACAACATGCTTCAGGAGTCATCTGCTGCTGAACCGGTATTATTTCCACGATTTTCTTCCAGACGTTGCTGCATCCAGCTGGCACGCAATATATTCCGACGTTCGGTAGAGAGCGTTTCTCCATGAGTGTGCTGCAGGTGTGCAGGCTGCGTGCGGATGAATAATTCGTTCACCAGAGAAGCGTCACGACCGTCCAGCAGATCCATCTGCAGGCCCATGCGAACGCTGGAGAGCAGGTGCATCGTTTCTTCGGACGTGATTGAACGGGCGCTGGTAAGAGTTCCCCAGGCGCGAGAGACCAGATCCAGCAGCCACGATTCGCGATCCTGCAACAGCATTCTTCGCACCTTACGCTCCCATTCCACAATCCGCTGCACGACTTCCCGCACTTCTGTGATGAGCTGACGTTCGGTTTTGCCGAGAGTGAGCTGGTTTGAGATCTGGTAAAAATCTCCCAGCGCCTGACTGCCTTCACCATAAAGTCCGCGGACAGCCAGCTTGATCTTCTGGGCGGACTGGTGCACTTTCTGAATGTCGCGAGTCATTCGGAGTGCCGGCAGATGCAGCATCACGCTCAGTCTCAGACCCGTGCCGACATTAGTTGGGCAGGCGGTCAGATAGCCGAGTTGCGGGTGGAATGAGAACGGGATTCTGGATTCGATGCGATCATCAAGAGCGTCGCACTCTCGCCAGCAGTCTTCCAGAGAAAAACCGCTTTGCAGCACCTGTATCCGCAGATGATCTTCCTCATTGATCATCACGCTGTGCCGTTCACCTTCGGATATCACTACGGCTCGTGGTCCTTCACCTCGAGCCAGCTCGCGGCTGATCAGCTGCCGCTCCATCAGGAACTGTGCGTCGAGTTCTGATAATTCCGTCAGATCAATGCTGCTTGTACTGCGGTTGCCGACGGGAGCATCCAGCACGTTGTTCACCTGACTGACGATCTGTGAACGCTGTTCTTCGGATGCCTTGCCGACAAAAGGGAATCCGGCAACGTTGCGGGCAAGCCGTGCCCGACTGGAGATGACGATGTCTGAGCAGGGGCCGTCGCCGCAGAGCCATTCGCCGCTGGTTGCAGCCAGTCGTCGTACGATCTGGTGGCTGCCTGTATTCTCTGATTCCGATGTCAACTTCAATCCCCCTGAGCACCCGATCTGCTGAATCACAGCGTCTGATGATCGGACTGTTTTCGCCTGGTGAGTGTTTGTTCGCGGCAGATCTGACGTTGTGATCTGTGGCGTATTTCAGAACGATCGTTGCAATTCACTCAGTGCAGTGGCGTTTGGTTTCCCTGAAGCCGACGTTCAAGATCGGCAATCTGATCACGTAATGTCGCTGCGGTCTCATAGTCTTCCTGCTGAATAGCCTCCTGCTGCTGTCGCCGCAGCTGGACGAGCATTGCCTGTTCTTCCGTACCGATGATCGTCCGCACCGGACGCTTGCCGGTGTGGCTGGTATCTTCGTGAATGTTTTCCAGCAATGGCAGCAGTTCCGCAAGAAACTCCGTGTAGTCCTGAGCACAGCCGAGACGGCCGTGTTCACGAAATTCGTGAAATGTTGTTCCGCAATCAGGACAGCTGGATTCGGAATCCGCTGACTGCGCTATCAGCTGGTCCAGCTTGCTGCTGAGGTCAGTCAGCGTTTCTGTTTCCGGGGAATCATTGTTCTCAAGGTATTCACGGGCACAGCTGTCACACAGATGAATGGCAACAGCCTTATCAGCGTGAATCTCAGTGACGTGGAATGTTGCTGTCTTGGTGCAGCGGCGGCACTTTTTCATAGGCGTTTACTCAACACGCTGATCGCACAGGATCAGTCCGGTGTGGACGGGTTTCAGGCTATGGAGCCTGGCGAGGACGCTGCCTGCAGGGCGGCAGTCCGCAGCGCCAGACGTTCGTGCCGGTATCCTGGAGTGCAGCAGATGATCAGACAAGCCGTAAACACAGATTCAGAGCCGCGTGTCCGGAATAGAGCAGTCTCGATTCCTTTCGGATTCGGGGCAGTTGGTGCGTTCTCAGCCAGTGCTCGGGGGAAATCGGTAGGAATTGCGAGTCTTGCTGGACGACCTGGCGGCGGGGCATGTACTAAGCAGTCGGCCGCAGCTGTTGCCAGGTATCCGTTCGAATCGTTCTTGACGGTCAGCTTGAATGGTCTAAAACCCTGCAGTTTATTCGCGTCTGTATGGCAGATGAGGCTTCAAGGCCGGTCGGACCGTCAGGATTTGCAGGATGTGAGCAGCGTGCAGTCAATGAGCAGCTGTCTCAGCTCTGTGGCTTCGATCATCTGTGGCTTCGATCATCTGCGGCTTCGATCATCTCTGGCTTCTGCAGTGGTAAGAGTTCCATAGATCGTCTCCGCTTCGACTGCTGCATAAACCCTGTGCAAAGGTACAAAAACGATGCTTTTTCGGAATGGACTTACGGCAACGCTTCTCCTGGTCTCTTGCCTGCAGGGGGAAGAACCCGGTCAGTGGATTCAATGGCGTGGAAATGCGCGGACCTGCGTGGTGCCGACGGAGCGGCCCTGGCCTGCCGGCCTGCAGAACGGCGTGCTCAACGAAGTCTATCGCGTGCCACTGGGACCGGGTTATTCAGGTCCGATCGTGACAACAGACCGTGTCTTTCTGACTGAAACGGTCAACAAGGAGAAAGAAGTCACTCGTGCTGTTGACCGGGCGACGGGCAGGCAGTTGTGGACGATTGAGTGGGAGGGGGCAATGAGCGTTCCGTTCTTTGCTGCTTCCAACGGCAGCTGGATCCGGGCAACACCGGCTTACGACGGCACGCGACTGTTTGTTCCCGGCATGCTGGATGTGTTGATTGCCATTGACGGGGAGAGCGGCAAGGAAGTCTGGAGGCAGGATTTTCGCAAGCTGTTTGAAACCGGAGGTCAGACGTTCGGATTTGTCTGCTCGCCGCTGATCGATGGTGACCATGTGATTGTGCAGACGTCGGGGGGTCTGGTGAAGCTGAAGTGTGACACCGGGGAACTGGTCTGGCGGTCCCTGAAGGAAAGCGGCGGGATGATGGGAGGCGCCTTTTCATCTCCCATGCTGGCCGACGTGGCCGGCAAACGCCAACTCATTGTGCAGACTCGGGCAAAGCTCTGTGGTGTGGATCCGCAGGACGGCGCCGAACTGTGGTCGGTGGCAATTCCATCCTTCCGCGACATGAATATTCTGACTCCGACCATCATCGGCGATCGAATTTTCACCAGTTGCTATGGTGGTGGGGCGGTGATGTATCAGATCGCAAGTCAGGGGGCTGGCTTTATCGTTAAAGAGCTCTGGAAAAATACCACCGAAGCATACATGTCTTCTCCGGTGGTCATCGACGGAGCAATCTATCTGCATCTGCGAAATCAGCGGCTCGCCTGCCTCAATCCGGACACCGGCGAGCCTTACTGGCGGACAACTCCATTCGGAAAGTACTGGAGCATGGCGGTAAACCAGCAGCAGGTGCTGGCACTGGATGAAGCGGGTGATCTGATCCTGTTCACCGCAGATACAGGGGAGTTTCGTCTGGCTGATCGCGTGCACGTGACTGATGCAACCGCATGGGCTCATCTGGCCGTTGCTGACGAGCAGGTCTTCGTCCGTGCTCTGGACGAGTTGATCGTGTAC
>JALRDR010000655.1 GCA_023262145.1 Planctomycetaceae bacterium
CGCTGCCGTCGCTGCTGGGAAGATCACCACGCCCTGCCGTCAGCATGACTCCGGCGCAGGCCATCGCCATTGCCGGAGTCGCCAGTTGAGCTGTTCCGGCAGCAACATAGATGCCCCCCCAGAACTTTCCTCCGGGGCGGAGCCGCAGGAGTCCGGTCATCACCGGTTCACCCGTGTACAGCGTGTAGCGAATCGCCTCCAGATTGAAGATCATCTGCAGAAAGATTCCCAGCGTGGCAATCCACAGAATCTGCGGGCCGAATTGCACGGTCGTCAGTGGCCCCACAATCCACTCCCCACCGCCGATGGAACCGGCCAGCAGGATTGCCCCCGGTCCGATGGTACGCAGCACATTCCCCGCGGTAAACGGCAGCGGTTCCGGCAGTTCAGCAACTGTCCAGTCAGGCAGGCAACCGTGGTCCCGTCCTGACCTCACTTCCGACTCTGCTGGCGTCTGCATCTTCTCTTCCCTCGGCGGCGACAGTATCGATTCCTGAACTCCACAGCAGTGCGTGTCGAGACCAGCACCCGTAAAAGTCTGACGGGATTTCTAGCGTGTTACCAGCGAGTATCGAAATCTGCCGTTTGAGTTTGCGGCATGTCTGCAGGATGTTCCGAAAGTGTCTGAGCAAACTGTTTCCTTCTCGGGAAGCTGTTGAATTCCCCACGTTCTGCTCCATTGTCCGGCGGCGGAAACTGATACACTGCCGCCGCGTTCGTGGGAACGCAACGCTGGCCCACTGGCCTGCGAGACACCCTGATCTGCTGAACCGTGGGGAATTGAATCCATGGAAGCCGGAATTGTCGGCCTGCCCAACGTGGGCAAAAGCACACTGTTTAATGCGCTCACCTGCTCCGCTGCCGCCCAGAGCGCCAACTATCCCTTTTGTACAATTGAGCCGAATGAGGGAATTGTCAGCGTTCCTGACGCACGCCTGCAGACAATTACCCGGTATATCCCCCCACAAAAAGTGGTTCCCGCTGCTCTGAAACTGGTTGACATCGCCGGCATCGTCAAGGGCGCCAGCGAAGGCGAAGGACTGGGCAACAAATTCCTCAGCCACATTCGTGAAGTCGACGCAATTCTGCAGGTTGTCCGTTGTTTCGAAGACGACGACATCACTCACGTCGCCGGCAGCGTCAATCCGCTGAGCGACATTGAGACAATTGAAACGGAACTGCTGCTGGCCGACATGCAGACTCTGGAAAACTCCCTGCCGCGCGCCGTCAAGGCCGCTCGAACCGGCGACAAGGACTCCAAAGCTCGCGTCGCAACAATCGAAAAATGCCAGGCATGGGTCAATGACGACAAGCCGCTTCGCACCTGTGAATTTTCCGAAGATGAACTCCGCACTGTCCGCGGCCTCGGCCTGATGACTGCCAAGCCAGTAC
>JALRDR010000756.1 GCA_023262145.1 Planctomycetaceae bacterium
ACCGGATCACGACGATACGGCATTGGGCGCCGTGAGTTTCTGGGTTACCTGGCCACGGTCTCCGCTATCCCGGGATACTCCATTCCGGTCGCAGGAGCGGTCACTCGACCGCTGCGTCTTCAGAATGATCCGTTCACTCTCGGCGTCGCCTCCGGAGATCCCTCATCCGATGGCGTGGTCATCTGGACCCGACTGGCACCGGATCCGCTCCAGGGCGGTGGAATGCCTGCAGAATCCGTGAACATCCGCTGGGAAGTATCGGAAGACGAGCGTTTCAGCAGGATCGTCCGGAGTGGTACTGCTCTTGCCGTTCCTCAGCTTGGACATTCCATCCATGTTGAGGTGGATGGCCTGCAGCCGTGGCGATGGTACTTCTATCGGTTCCACGGCGGTGATTTTGTGAGCCCTGTGGGACGTACCCGCACAGCGCCAGCAGCCTCAGAACTTCCGGATCGCCTGCGCTTCGCGTTTACTTCCTGTCAGCACTATGAAAGTGGTTATTTCAACGGCTATCCTCACATGCAGCAGGAGGATCTCGATGCGGTTGTGCACCTTGGCGATTACATCTACGAATACGCCGGTGTCGACAATCGCCCACGCAGGCATCTGGGCAACGAAATCGTCAGCCTCGATGACTATCGCATGCGTTATGCGCAGTATCGACTGGATCAGACGCTGCAGGAAACTCACCGACTCTTTCCGTGGCTGGTGACCTGGGATGACCACGAATTTGACAACAACTATGCAGACCTGGTTTCTGAAGAGGAGGGCATTTCTCCGGAAGAGTTCCTGATTCGCCGTATGAACGCATACCAGGCATATTACGAATTCATGCCACTGCGACGCAGTGCGTTTCCACAGGGACCGAACATGACGCTGTATCGCAGCTGTGGCTACGGTCGTCTGGCAAACTTCCATGTGCTTGACACCCGGCAGTATCGCACGGATCAGCCCAATGGCGATCATCAGAAGCCGATGGAGGGCAAAGTGTTTGATCCACAGGCGACAATGCTGGGGGCAGCGCAGGAGCAATGGCTCATGAAAAGTCTGCTCACATCGCAGTCCACATGGAACATTCTGGCTCAGCAGGTGATGATGGCCCCACTGAATCGTGGCGAAGGTGATGATCGCCGCTACAGCATGGATCAATGGCCCGGATACGAAGTGAGTCGCCGCCGCCTGTTGCGATTCTTCCACGAACGTCGCATACCAAACCCTGTCGTACTGACCGGGGACATTCACCTGAACTGGGTGAACGACCTGCAGCTTGACTTCAATGATCCGAATTCTCCGCTGGTCGGTACGGAACTGGTCGGCACCTCAATGACCTCCGCCGGCAACGGAGGAAACTTCATTCCGGAATATGAACGTGCTGCAGAACAGAACGATTTCGTGCAGTGGTACAACTCCAATCGCGGCTATGTTTCCTGCGAACTGACTCCGCAGAGCTGGACCTCCTGGTTTCGGACCACCCCATACGTCGATCGCCCCGGGGCTCCATTGGAAACAAAGGGGACATGGGTAATTGAGCAGGGAATGCCCGGAGCGAAGTCGGCCTGACCGGAACAGCGTGCACTACCCGGGAAAATCAGTTTCGGAGACACACAGGCATGAGTGGAGTTGTCGGACACACCATGTACGCATTACTCGCGCAGCGTGAGCTGCAGCGCAGAAAGTGTCGCCTGGCAGAGATTCTGACCGACAACCAGAGCATCTATCTGAACGCTGCCTATCTGGGCTGCGACATCCAGACACTCCCGGAAGCAATCTGTGTCGACACCGGGCGGGAGGTTGGGTATGGAACAGTGCCACTCTCCGTCAGTCCGCTGACCGGCGGACCGGTGACACCATGGAAACTCATGTATTCGGGAAGTGAATTCACCCCCCGTGAGATTCACCAGCGTTTCTACGGGCGCACCCATCTGGTGTTTGGCTGGTACGCTGCAGACCGCAGACACACGCTGCCTTTTGATCATCTGCCTGACTACGTGGCATTGGTTGCACGGGATGCACTCAGTCGCGGTGATGCACGATTCACCGCGCTCGCCTGGGTTTTTGGCTGGCTGGTGCATATCGTCGGAGACTCCCTCATCAAGTCAATCCAGCCGGGCCTGTCCATGAAACTGATCGACGGTCTGTATACGCCGGCAAACCGCCCCGTACAGGATCTGTTTACCTGGCATGAAGTTGGAATACAGGAACTGCAACTGGACTGGAGTGCACTTCTGCAGGACATGTGCAACGCTCCATTTCAGCAGATCCAGCTGCAGGCCATGCGGGTGACCAGACCAGGCGGATATCTGGCGATGGACTTTCCTGACGGCTGGGCTCCACCTGACGAATCAC
>JALRDR010000817.1 GCA_023262145.1 Planctomycetaceae bacterium
CACTGTGGAAGAGCGGAAAGTTCTGCGTTTGTGGATTCAGCAGGGAGCGGAGTGGGGACTGCACTGGTCGTTTCGACCTCAGGTCCGTCCCGCTGTTGCACGCAGTGGTGCGGCTGCAATTGATGAACTGGTTCGCAGGCAGATTAACGCACGCGGTCTGCAGATGAGCAGGTTGGCTGATCCGTATCGCAGAGTGCGTCGGCTGTACCTGGATCTCATCGGGTTGCCTCCCACACCAGCGGAGGCGGATGCGTTCGCCGCAGATCCTTCCCCGGAGCACTGGGAGCAGCTGGTGGATTCGCTGCTGCAGCGGCCTCAGTTTGGTGAACACTGGGCTCGTATGTGGATGGACCTGGCCCGCTACGCGGATACGAAGGGCTATGAAAAGGATCGAGGCCGAACAATGTGGCCCTGGCGAGACTGGTTGATCGGTCAGCTCAATGCAGACCGTCCGCTGGATGAACTGACACAGGAACTGCTTGCCGGAGATCTGCTGCCGGATGCGAGTGCTGAGCAACGCCTGGCGACGGCCTTTCACCGGAATACGATGACCAACGATGAAGGGGGAACGGACAACGAAGAGTTCCGGACACTGGCGGTGAAGGATCGTGTTGATCTGACCATGCAGGTCTGGATGGGGCTGACAGCAGGCTGTGCCAAGTGCCATTCGCACAAGTATGATCCGCTTTCGCAGCGGGAGTACTACGGGCTGTACGCCATTTTCAATCAGACTGCGGACGCGGACCGCCCCGATGATGCCCCATTACTGGATGTGCAGGGGGGCGCTGAGGAGCAGCAGGCGGGGCAGCTGCAGGAGTCTGTGCTTGCCCTTCGCAGGCAGCTGCGACAATTGCAGCGGCAGCTGGATCCAGCGGAGTCAGAACGCTGGAAGTTCCCAATCCCGACTCTTGCGGAAGCTGATGGCGGTGCTGTCTGCAGCGTTGATGCTGCGGGAGTGATCAGCGTCAGCGGACCTTCGCCGGCTGAAAACGACTATACGATTCACTTGCCGTTGGCAGCCGGTGTGCTGAGTGGAATCCGGATTCAGGCGCTGGTTCCGGAAGGCGCTGGGGACCCCGGCGTTGGGCGCAATGCAACGGATCCGAATTTTGTGCTTTCGGAGCTTGAAGTAGCCGTCGCCGATTCCGGCAACGCTTTTCAGCCGCTGCAGATTGCTCATGCAAATGCGGATTTCTCTCAGGAGGGGTGGCCGATTGCGGCAGCGTTTGACGGCGATCTGAAGAGTGGCTGGGCGATCAGCCCGCGGCAGCGTGAAACGCATGCTGCCGTGTTTGTGCTCAGCAGGCCGTTGCATGTTACGTCGGATTCGAAGCTGCAGCTGGTGCTGCGTCAGCGGTACGGACGATCGCTTACGCTGGGGCAGTTTCGCATTTCCGTTACTTCGGCGGCGGCAGCTGAATTTGCGGGAGATGTCATCTCGCCAGCGGTGCGGGATGTTCAGCAGCAGCTTGCTGATACGGAGCAGAAGCTGAAGCAGTTACACACCGGGGTGCCGCGGGTTCCGGTGATGGAGGAGCTGCCGAACGAGCGACGTCGGGAGACGCGACTGCATCATCGCGGTAATTTTCTTGACCCGGGAGAGGTTGTACAAGCGGGATTCCCGCAGGCATTTGCAGACATCGCTGTGATCGGAACAGATTCTCTCGGGCGGCTGGATCTGGCCAACTGGCTGATGTCGGACGGAAACCCGCTGACTGCCCGTGTGTGGGCAAACCGAATCTGGTCGCGATTGACAGGGCAGGGAATCGTTGCGACAGAAGAGGACTTCGGTGCTCTCGGGGCTTTACCGAGCAATCCGGAGTTGCTGGACCTGCTGGCAGTCGAATATCGGGGGAATGGCTGGTCGCTGCATGGTCTGCTGAAGGAGATCTGTCTGAGTCAGGTATATCAGCAGGACTCTGCAGTAACTGCGGCATTGCTGGAGGCGGATCCTGAGAATGTGCTGCATGCTCGGGCCGGCAGATATCGACTTTCCGCAGAAGCGGTGCGTGATCAGTTGCTGGCGGTTTCCGGACTCCTTTCCGGGCGAACTGGCGGACCGCCAGTCATGCCGCCTCAGCCGCCTGGCTTATGGCGATCCACCTACAATTCTGAGCAGTGGATCAACGCTGAGGGCGAGGATCGTTACCGTCGTTCTCTGTACACGTATCTGAAACGGACAACTCCATTTCCGGCGCTGACAACCTTTGATTCGGGGAGCGGAGAGTTTTGTCTGATTCGCCGGATTCGCACGAATACACCATTGCAGGCACTGGTCCTGTTGAACGATCAGACAGCGCTGGAAGCTGCGGGTGCGCTGGCGGTACGTATGCAGCAGCAGCCAGCGGAGCAGCGATTGCAGTGGGGCATGCGACAGGCACTGATTCGTCCGATAGCGGCAGCAGAAGCGGAACCGCTGCAAAGGCTGGAAGAAGACCTGCGCGAGGAGTTTGGGGCAGATTCGGAGTCTGCCGCTGCATTGCTCAGCAGCGCCCGAGTTGAAGTGGGTGAGTCGATCAGCAGCTCGGAAATGGCCGCGTTGATTGTCGTTGCGGGAGCCATTCTGAATCAGGATGAGTTCCTGACGAGAAACTAAGAGCAATTTGAGGAACGGGGCCGGCGGGCTGCGGCCGGCAACATGCTGGAATCAGATTCTGCGACAGCGAATGCCTGTTGCATCAGAGAGTGGATCAGGGTGAGACAGATGAATCCGGGACTGGAATTCGGGCTGCGAAACACAAGGCGGCATCTGCTGCAGACAGCGGGGCTTGGGCTGGGCTCCATGGCGATGCAGGCAATGCTGGCGGATGACGACTCTGCGCGTGTATCCGGGCAGGTTGAAGATGTTTCTGCTTCGCCGTCCCGGCTGCAGCCACGGGCTCGGAGTGTGATTTACCTGCATATGGCGGGTTCGCCATCGCAACTGGAGCTATTCGAACACAAGCCGGCCCTGCAGCAGCTGCATCTTCAGGACTGTCCGAGTTCTCTGCTTGAGGGGCGGCGCTTTGCCTTCATCAAGGGCGTGCCGAAGATTCTGGCTGGTCAGTTTCGCTTTTCGCAGCACGGGGAAAGTGGTCAGTGGATCAGTGAGCTGTTGCCGAATTTTGCCGGAGTCAGTGATCGTGCCTGCATTATTCGCACGATGCACACGGAGGAATTCAACCATGCTCCTTCACAGTTGTACCTGCACACGGGCAATGCACGCATCGGCAGTCCGGCGATTGGTTCGTGGGTCACCTGGGGGCTGGGCAGTCTGAATCAGAATCTGCCGGGGTTTGTGGTCCTGCTTTCCGGCGGCAAAACGCCGGATGCAGGCAAGTCGCTCTGGGGAACCGGTTATCTGCCTTCGGTGTATCAGGGTGTGAATTGTCGCACCGATGGGGATCCGGTGTTGTTTCTGAGTGATCCGCGGGGAATCAGTCGTGGGGTTCGGCGGCGGATGCTGGATGCTCTGGAAGAGCTGAACGCTGCTGAACTGGAACGCAGTGGTGATCCGGAGACAGAGACACGAATGCAGCAGTATGAGCTGGCGTATCGGATGCAGATGACAGTGCCGGAGGTAATGGATCTGACGCGTGAACCGAAGCACATTCTGGACATGTATGGCGCGGAGCCGGGATATCAGTCACCGGCAGAGACAGCTGCGGATCCTCGAGTGCTGTACCGTGGCGATGATCCGACGTTTGCCAACAACTGTCTGCTGGCGCGGCGGCTGGTGGAATCCGGCGTTCGATTTGTGCAGCTTTACGACTGGGGCTGGGATCATCATGGTTCATCGCCCGGCGAGAGTATTGATGAAACACTGCCCATCAAATGCAGAGCGTCAGACAGGGCCATCGCGGCGCTGATTCGCGATCTGGAGCAGCGTGGTCTGCTGGATGAAACACTGATTGTCTGGGGGGGAGAATTCGGACGAACACCCATGATGCAGAACAATGTTCGCAGCGAACTGAAGAAAGGATTCATTGGCCGCGACCATCACCCGGATGCATTCACGATGTGGCTGGCTGGCGGGGGAATTCGCGGCGGACTGGCCTGGGGACGCACCGATGAATTCGGCTATGAGGCTGTGGAGAATCCCACATCAGTCAGGGATCTGCAGGCAACGATACTGCATACACTGGGACTTGATCCGCACCGTTTCAGTTATCTTTACCAGGGATTGCAGAACAGGCTCATCGGCCCGACTGATGAAGGTCAGGTTTTGCGGGGAATACTCTCCTGAGTCACGGCAGTGATCTTTTTCTGAGACAGGGTGTGGCAACCCGGCCTGCAGCCTTCGAGAAGGTCAGCTGCGAGGAATCTTCCCGGCTGGCGCAGGGAGCGCGATCCTGCTATGCTTCGCCGAACGCAGAACCAGCAACCTGAAGATTCTCACGCAGTTGAATCATCCATGAGCAGTGAATACGCAGAGAATTCGTCGGCAGTCACTGATGCGGCGAATGAACCCGGCCGGGCCTATAACGAACGCCTGCAGGAAATTCGGTTGAAGATTGCCAGCGGCGAGGAGACTGATCGTCGCTTCGTAAGAACTCGCACCGGGCTGGGACTGGCGACAATCCTGCTGCTTGTGCTTTGCCTTGGTGAGTCGGAATCAGTTTCCTGGCTGTGGCTGCTCGTGCCGGTCGCCATCTTTATTGTTGTGCTTCCGTTTGACAGGCGTTGTATGAGCCGTCTGGCGCGGCTGCGTCTGCTGCGGCGCTTTCATGAGAGTCGTCTGGAACGATTGCAGCGAGTCTTTTCTGCGGAGCTGGCAGATGGTTCAGAGTTTGCAAATGACATGCATCCATGGACGGGTGATCTGGACGTGTTTGGGCAGGGTTCACTGTTTCAGATGCTGAATGAGTGTCGCACGGCGCCGGGGCGGCGACAACTTGCGGAATGGATGCGGGAAGTTCCCACGGCAGAGCAGGTACGGCTGCGTCAGACGCGTGCGCTCGGCCTGATGCGTGCCATTGGTCTGCGGGAGTCACTGGCCTGTATTCCGGAGGCTTCAAACTGGGAGGCAGCGGAGTCCGTACTGCGGGAATGGGTGCGGGAGCCAGCGCGGCCGATTTCCATGGGGGTTCTGTCGTGGTCGGTCATTCTGGGGATAGCCGCGATTCCGGTCGTCATTGGAATTCTGGCCTTTGGTCTGGGGTTTCGCTGGCTGGTACTGCTCCTGCTTCTGCAGTCACCTGCCATTGCATTGACTCGCAGTCAGATTCGACACACAGCGATGACGATGGATAACGTTGACTCCGCCCTGCGGCAGTTTGGCGCGGTCATTGGTGCATTTGAGCAGGTATCGTCCGACGAGCCGGCGGTATGTGATCTGCTGAATCAATTTCATACAGAGGGAGACACCGCCTCATCAGCGATTCTGCGTCTGAGTCGGCTGACGCAGTGGCTCAACAATTCTCTGCGGAACCAGTTCTTTGCTCCTGTGGCCTGGGTCACAGGAATGCTGGTAGTGACGACTCATCGTATGGAAAGCTGGCGTCTGCGGCATGGTATTGACGTTGCTGAGTGGTTATCCACCGTCGCGTGTCTGGAGGCGACAGTATCAATCGCAGGCTACAACTTTGATCACCCCGGCGATGTGAGACCTGAAATCCTTGACAAAGAAGTGTCACTGCACGCCAGTCAACTGGGCCATCCACTGCTGGCAGAGTCCGTCTGTGTCCGCAACAGCCTGGTGCTCACGGCCGGGGTTCCACTGATGCTTGTGAGTGGATCCAACATGTCCGGCAAGAGTACATTCCTGCGGAGTATCGGATCCAGTATCGTGCTGACATACTGCGGCTGTGTGGTGCGTGCGAGCGAATTTCGTACTCACCCATTCCAGCTGGGGACAGCGATGCGCGTCAGCGACTCCCTGCAGGAGGGACGGTCGCTCTTCTTCAGCGTTGTGCAGAGGCTGAAATCCGTCGTGGATCTGACTACTGGCGATCGTCCGGTGCTGTTCCTGCTGGATGAAATTCTGCATGGTACGAATTCTCATGACCGTCGTCGCGGAGCTGAGGGGGTCATCAGGTCATTGCTGGAACGTGGTGCACTGGGCCTCGTAACAACTCATGACCTGGCGTTGACTCGAATTGCAGACAGCCTGGAAGGGCGAGCACTGAACTGTCATTTTGAGGACACGATTGTCGACGGCACGATGATCTTCGACTACACGCTGCGTGATGGGGTGGTTGAACGCAGCAACGCAATTCAGCTGATGCAGATGCTGGGGCTGGATGTACGTGCCGAGGATGATTCTGAGTTCGTGACTCCCGCTGATGATCCTGCAATTGCAGATTCAGGGCGGTCGGAAAACGATGCGCCGGAATCACCCTGATCGACTCAGCGAAGCCGGAGTACTTCAGTGTGCATGGACCGCAGGTCCATCCGGAACAGACGATTTTTCAGGGGAGTTCCGAATCCTGCCAGCAGCTTGATGGCTTCCATGGCAGCCATGCAGGCAACGGTGCCGCTCACGGCGCCAAACACCGGAAATCGGCGTTTCCAGCCCGGAGGTACCTCCGGAACCAGATCACGAAATCGCAGCGTCTCCGGTGGGTGAATGACGGTCAGCGAAGCTTCCAGTTCATACATCGCAGCTTCGACGACGGGAATGCCCCGTGCTTCAGCGGCATCATTCATTGCCAGCCGCTCTTCGAACAGCGGTGCTGCATCGACGATACAGTCGGCGCGGCTGACCAGATCTGCGGCGTTTGCGGAACTCATGTTTTCCGATACCGCTTCAATCTGCATGTGAGGATTAAGTTCGTGCAGCCTGCGAACTGCAGATTCGATGCGAGGTTTTCCGATCCAGTCGTGTGTCATCAGCAGCTGACGATTGAGGTCTGAGGGCTGGACATTGCCGGCATGAGCAAGAATCAGCCGTCCCACGCCAGCTGCAGCAAGTTCATAAGCAACGACTGATCCCAGTCCGCCGACACGACTGATCAGTACCGTTGACGCCTGCAGGCGACGTTGTCCGGATTCACCGAAGTCACGTACGTCCAGCTGCCACTCTCGAAGTGCTCGCTCTTCGTCGCTGAGTTCCGGGAGCTGGTGTTCAGCAGCATACGATTCGTTCATGTCAGCCCCCACTGATCATGGGAAGCAGCGTCAGGTGATCGCCATCAGTGACGGCTGTCTGCGGATCGCGCGGGAGCATCGTCTGCTGCCGCATGATCAGCAGCCCGGGAGGCAGAGCCGTCAGCTGTTCCGGTGTTGTAATCGCCTTGCCAAGGATTTCGACACATGTCGGCGCTGCAACAGCGAGCGCTGCCAGGGCTCCTGCGAGCGTGGGGGCCTGACTGCAGTCAAGCGTCAGCTGGTCATGCTGCAGGTGGTGCTGCAGCTGTCCAGTCAGCTCAACAGTTATGATGCACTGAGTCACGAGTAATCTGCTTCCGATTGTGAGCTGACAGGTAATGATCTGGCAGGCGATGCCGGCCGGGAAGGGCAGTACACACAGTGTTGCCAAACTGTCATTCCGACTCAACCCATGCCGGCCAGGAACATGTGTGTCAGTTCTGTTCGATTACCTGCAGTTTCATTTCATCACTGTTGCCGACCAGTTCGGGAGCATAAACACCTTCGATGGTTGCCGGGAGAGCACTGACTTTTCCGGGAGCTTCTGCACGCATGCGGTAGGAGAGACTGTGTTTGCCACGGGACAGCGCAGAAAGGAAGAAGCAGACACGGTCATCACGAAGTTCACGGTAGGCAGTCAGCCCTGCAAAGACATAGCCACTGCGCTGGTCATCCGGTTCAAACCCTGCCGGTTTATGATCTTCCAGCAGCAGAAACTCGTAGTCATTCCTGCTGTCGAGGGTGAGCTCCACTTCAACGAGCGTGCCGGAGGCAACGTCGTCGGACGATTCGAGCGGGATCCGGCGATAATTCCCCGTCTGCTGCTGTATGACCTGCCCACGGCTGCCGCTGACATTGACGTTCTGCAGCTCCGGTTCCAGGAGGAAGTAGCGACGACTGACCTGCACTTCGAGCCCTGCCGCAGAAATCTGATCTTCCAGGGAAAACCCTGTCAGCCAGCCGCTGTAATAAAGCGGGCCGGTCCCGCTGCGACGCACGATCAGCTGGTGTGATCCGCTGTTGAGGTCGGTTCCTTCCAGCACCAGGGTGTTGTCAAAGCTGAAAAGGTTTTCTGCGGTGATCTGCGAGGTCTTGACGACCTGCCCATCGATCAGCACTTCAACAGTCATATCCGGAGCATCTTCTCCGGTAGCCTGCACATACTTCGTGAGCGATTCAACAACCAGAGCGGTGTCACGAGTGCTGTCCCAGCGGCTGTTGCTGCTGCGGTTGTTGAGCAGATATTTTACCAGTTGCGGAGCATCGGGATCCTGAGGATTACTACGAATCAGCAGCTGCAGAAAAATGGCCATGGCTTCATTTTCGCTGCCATACCAGTACCAGCGAGAGTCGTTCGGCAGCTGCAGCCATGCTGTCTGGTTGGCCGGATCACGAACGACAAACTGACGCAGATTGCGAATCAGCATGTCGCGTCGTTCCGGATCGTTGCGAAGATCGAACAGCAAGCCCGTAAGTGCCATGCCGTAGGCTGTCAGGGAGCCGCGATCGCGATACAGATAGCTGTCGATCGCTGCATCGCAGGATTCAGCTTCCGTCAGTACCAGAGCGATCAGTGCATCATTGTTGTCTGCAGCCATCTTCCAGCGTGCATTTCTGAGGTCAACCTGCGGATCTTCACGACGACGGTCCCCCAGTCGCAGAGCATTGAGTTCCTGCTGCTGCCATGCCTGCAGCCATTGCACACCGCGACTGATGGTTTCGTCGGGCACGGTTACCTGGTTCTGACGGGCAAGGGAGAGACCACGAACGATGAGTGCTGTCAGATGTGCGGAGCTGCGTTCGCCGTACCCTGAGAACCAGCCCCAGCCGCCATCGCTCAACTGCATTTCCACAAGTTTACTGACACCCTGAGTAACGATCTTATCCAGTTCAGCAGCAGAGAAGACTGGGTTGAATGACGGTTTCAGGCCGTAACCGGAATTCAGATCCTGTTCGATTTTTTCACGAATCCAGGCAGCCAGCGTGCTGCTGCCTTTTCCGAATCCGGCGGGAAGATCGCGGAGGTCACGTGTCTGTCTTGCCGGTGGATCTCCCCAGTGTTCTGGAAACTTGCCGCGATAAGTTCGCTGAGCATTCAGCTGCAGCAGGTTCTGGCGAATCTGTTCCAGATCGAGTCCGGTCTCCTGAAGTGTGCGGCGAACGAGCACTGCCGGCAGGAAGCGATTCAGCGTCTGTTCAGTGCATCCGTGTGGATAGTCCACCAGCCACGGCAGCGCATCAATCATGGCACCGGCAAGCGAAGGGCTGAATTTGACTTCCAGTCGGGACAGTTCCGGAATGCGTTGTTCAGGGATCACAAGTGTGGTCGCAGAACTCTGATCCTGCGGACGAATGACGCCGGTGAAACTGTCTGTCCTGAGCAGACCATGTACGTGAACGGGTACCGTCAGCTGCACGGCGTCGGATTCTTCGTCGGTGAGAGCCACCATTCTGACGGTGGCATTACCTGCGGATTCGGCCTGCATCAGCCAGTCAACGCGGGCTTCGCCACCGGCGGGAATACTGACAGTCTGCTGCAGTGGAGTCATCGTGGAAAGCAGGTCACCATCGGCCTGCAGATTCACACGGACATTCTTCTGCGACTGCAGGTAATTGTGAACGACTGCAGAGAAGACAATCTGATCCTGAGTTGTCAGAAAGCGGGGCGTCTGAGGCCTGATCAGCAGATTCCTTGTGGCGATGATTTCGCTGGTTCCTGAACCGACGCGGGTACCGTCTGCAAGTGACCAGACCTGAATCTTCCAGGTGGTGAGATTATCCGGCAGTGGAAATCGGATCTGGAGTTTTCCGTCCGAGTCCGCAGTTGCTGATGCTGTCCAGAAGGCGGTGTCGGCAAATTCACTGCGGAGCACTGGTTGAGCGTCTGGTGCGGCCCCGACCTGCATACCGCCGGCCTTCATCATGGGTGCGGCAGCGGATGCTTCCATGGTCACAGCTGCATCCATCATCATTTCCGGAGCGCCTCCTCGCATCATCATTCGCGGGCTGGCTCCGAAGTACCACATGTTCATACCGCCCGGGCCCTCGAACGGAGCGCCTGTGCTGAGTGGTGTCATGCGCAGTTCGCCATCCTTTGTCAGCGACTGTTCAATGCGGGTCAGGCTGCACTGCAGCTGCAGTGAGTGGTTGCGGCGCACTTTCCAGAAGAAGCTGCGGATTTCAGGGATACTGTCTGCTGCAATCGCTTCCAGGCTGGCGTCGTAGACGGAAACGACCACATTGCCGGAGACGGGATTGCCGTTGAGATCCGTCAGGCGAATTCCAACCTCTGCATCATCGCCGGGGCGACCACGATCTGCTGTCGGCTGTACGTCCACCTCCGTGACACGTTCCTGTGGCGGCACGATGATTTCGCGAATCTGTGAATGGATCTGTCCATCGGCAATCGTCAGCGCTTCAACAAAGAAGTTCGGATGATCAGCGACCGAAACCGGAATCGAAACGACGGTGCTCTTTCCCTGCAGTCGCAGTATTCGGGGGGCCGGACAGACTCCATTGATCGGACGCACAAACAACAGCACGGTACTGTCGGCCTGATCCGTACTGACCTGCAGTCGCAGCGTATCACCGGGTGCGTATTCCTGCAGATCCGGAGTCAGCTCAAGGGCATTGAAGCGATATGTCAGAGTGTCTTCACGATCTCCCCGGACAAGGAAAACGGTGGCACCCTGCTGTGTCTGACCGTCGCGGTCGGTGAGTTCGGCCTGTAATCGGAATTGTCCGGCTGCGGGCAGTTCCAGACGAATGCTGCCAGCACCATCTGCATCGGTTGTGACATCCCAGGATGTCAGAGTCTGCTCATCCAGTTCGTTGTCTGTAGAGCTGAGTTGTGAGAGGACAACCTGACCGCTGGCCTGCACCGGACGTCCGTCCGCTGTGCGAGCCTGAAAACTGAAGGTGGCGGCGGCACCTGTTCGGTAATGCCCTCTGTTCAGCCATGTGAAGACCCTGAATGGACTGCGTGCAGCGACTACCGAACCAGTGCCGATGATTGTTCGGCGGCTACGGTCTGTCACTTCGGCGCGAATGGAGTAGCGGTGATCCGTATCTCCGTGAAGTTCCCGGGCAATTGCCGTATCCACCGGAATCTTCAGTGATCCGTCGGGGCCGATTTCCGCTTCGCCCTCAGCAACTGTTTCGGGCGGGTCAGGGTTCCAGTTCCACCACGGACGAATGGGCGGCAGACACCCCCATCTGTCGAAGCTCGGGTGCCAGTCTGAAGTGTCTGTGAACCACCAGTAGCCCGGTTCGTAAAGCCAGTCCCAGCGAGCGATCGGGAACCATCGTTGTTCGCTGCTGGTCCGTTCCACTGTGTAATGCACTGTGGCATTTGTGACCGGAGCTCCGAAGTAGTAGCGAGCGTTGACTGTCGCGGTAAAGGTTTCTCCCAGTGTGACAGGTGTCTCAGGTGCGTCGATGAGCACTTCATATTCGGGTTTGCGGTATTCTTCCACAACAAATCGTCCGGAACCGACGACCCGTTCCTGAGTCTGCATAATGCGTATTCGGCGTCCGTCAACTACGCTGACAGCGGGTACTTCCTGTTGTACGGACAGTGTAATTGTCCAGTTGCCGGTCATGGCATCAGCAGGCAGCAACCAGTCGCCATCGATCCCGCCCCATTGATCAAGTGTGCCGGAAAGTTTTTCGACGGAGTCACCCCGCGGATTGCGAATCTCGAGGGAGACCTGCGTTCCGGGTGATGAATCTACCGAGGAATCAAACCGCGGATTGCGAAGCCAGAGGCGATACTGAAGTTTGTGCCCGGGTCGATAAACCGGTCGGTCAGTGATTGCAAACACGCGATTCTGATTGAGCACCAGCGGCTGGAGAGTTGCTGTCGTCCAGACCTGGTGGAAACCATCAAAAGCAATGCGACCGTCGGACGCAGTGGCCACGGTGAGCCACTGATACCGCGTCTGATCCTCCTGCAGAGCCTGCGTTGCCAGACCGTTTTCATCAGCACGAGCCTTCAGCGTGAGTGTTTCAAAGCGGTCTGCTGGATTCCGTGTTGCCTTTGATCTCCAGCCGAACAGATCAAGTTCGCAGTCAGGAACCGGTTCTCCGGTTACGGCATCGGCAACAAAGTACATTGTGCCTGCTTCAACGCGACGAATTGCGAGTGCCAGATCAGCGACCCAGAGCACCATGGACGCACGGTTGCCGTTTTCCAGTTCCGCAGTAATCCACCAGGCGCCAGCCTGCGGAACAGGGGCAGTGATGGTTTCGATGGCATCAAAGTGATCCGCGGGCGGCGAGAGTCTGTGGGACCATTCGGTGACATCCGGTTCGGTGTATTTCGCGGCGTCGTCATGAATCAGATGCCAGCCGATTCCCTGCAGCTGCATCCGATTCCAGTCCGGCTGTTCCGGGTGAGAATCGAAGTAGTCTCTGATGTCCTGCAGCAGAGTCTGCAGGCGCACGCGGCTGGCGCGAAAGCGAACGTTGCTGCCATTGCGATAGCGCAGATCGAAGTTGACAGGGCTGCCGGCCGGCTGAGTCTCAGTCGGCTCAAACTGCAACCAGTTGCCGGTAATCTGCCGGATTCTCTGATCGACGTTCTGCTGATGCTCTGAGTTGGCTGGTGTGTTCACGTTGCGCAGTGCCTGCAGGTGTTCCACCGCGCGTGGATACTGACGCCGCTGCATATATTCGCTGATCAGTTCTTCGAGGGCAGATGATTCTGAGCCATCGTGCCGATTCGAAATTGCTCTGAGCAGCAGAATGAAATTGAATTCCTCCGGAAGCGTGATCAGCCGAATGCCAGTTGCCAGACTGGCGATTGTCTGCGCGTCATTGAGTGTCTGCAGCAGGGGGAGTGCATTCTGAGTGTCAGCTTCTGAATCTTCTGCAGGATCGGCCTGCCCCGCGACTGGTTCCGGAATCAGCAAACTGGCTTTTCCGGTGCCGAATTGTGAACGCAGGAATCGAGCATGCTGCAGCTCCGTCTCACTACGGCGGGAGGGATCGAACTGAGCAACCTGATGCAGGGCCCAGCGCCAGCGTTCGCCGTCGGTAGCTGCAGCCTCCCATGATTCAGGAAGGTGATGCAGCACAGGATTTCCGTCGGCATCGACGGGAGCACCCTGATCCGAACTGAACTGACCGGGAAATCCGCGAAAGAATTCCTGAGGTTCCGGATCCGGAAGCGTGCTGAGATCGGTGAATTCCTGTAGTCGCCAGGCCTCGCTGAAGCGGAACATACCAATATCATCGGCAATGATCATCCAGAGGTCTGCCATCTGCCCGGGGCGAATATCGGCGGAAGTAACAGCCTGCAGCAGAAGCTGCAGCACGCGAACACGATCGCGTTTGATGACGCTGACATGAGCGCCGCCACCGCGGTGCGGTCCACGATGAAATTCACCGGCGATCAGAAAGCCATCGTGAGGGAGCTGTTTGAGCGATTTTGCAGCGGCGATGAGGAATTCAGCGGAATCCTGCGAGTCTGCTGCCACGGATTCCAGCAGCTGCTCTGCCTGAGCGATTTCACCGAGTCGAGTGAGGCAGGTGACAGCGTTCGACAGATCATCAGCCTGACGGTCGGCGACCTCGGGCGAACGGAGCAGTGAGGAGAAAATTTCCGCCGCTTCGCGAAAATTATTCTGCTGCATCAGCTGTTGTGCCGCTGCCCGGCGATCAGTCGGCGGTTGCATTTGTGGTTCCCATGCAGTGGAGCAGAACGAAGCGGAGAGCAGAGCCTGCAGAATGAACAGATATCGCATACGACAGTATCCCGGTTTGCGAAGCGGATGTCGGCGTCATGACAATTCAGAGACGAGTGTGCATCCGGAGCAGTTCGGATAACACCGAAACAAACGAAGATGTGAACCGATGCATCAGATCGGAGTCTTGCCTGCGGGCCGAACTGGTCTTTGATTCAGGACGCTATCCGTCTTTGATTCTCACAGCATACCTGCAGGTTTTCAGGCAGACGTGACGCAGATGCGGAAGGTTCCCTGAATGAGTGAAAATCTGTAAGAAACCCCTGAAGAGCCTGACAGGAACGATGCCGGCGTGATGTGGTCGACCAGCAACGCTGCTGGCAGCAATTGTGGTGAAACTGATGAGCCTGTTCGATCAACAGACCGTGCTGCTGGCATGTGTCTTTTCAACCTTTGCAATGACCGGACTGATCTGGTTGATTCAACTTGTGCAGTATCCCCTGTTTGACCGGGTCGGCAGGGAGGCATTCTGCGAGTATGAGCGTGAGCATTGTCGACGAATCACCCCGCTTGTGCTGCCCCTGATGACGACTGAGCTGATCAGTTCCTTATGGCTGGGGTTGCACCCGCTGGCCGGTCTGGAGTCGTTGTTGCACAGCGGAGCGGCGCTTGCAGTTGCGCTCTGGGTATCCACGTTTCTGATGCAGGTACCGCTGCACAATCGCCTGAGTCGTGAGTTTCAGGCAACTGATCATCGGCGGCTTGTCTGGAGCAACTGGTTGCGAACAGTGATCTGGAGTGTGCGTTCTGTGATCCTGCTCATCGTGCTGCGGGAGGTGATTCAGTTGCCGGCATGATTGCTGGTCAGCGGCCGCCCGGCAGTGAACTTGAAGCCGGCGTGGGACATTGACAGGCAGAAACCGCCGAAATTGGCAGAGAATCGGCAGGCAAATCACCGGCGATGCGGCATGTCTTGTTGTAAGTTGTTTGCGGGTAATGGTTTGGGCTGTTCTGCGGGTTGTTTTCCGATATTGACCCATTTTCCGTTTCACTCGTATAGTTTGCAGCGTGCGGTCCCAGCGCCGGTCCTCATCGTACGGCTTCCGCTGTCCCTCTCTGAATCCTCTCCT
>JALRDR010000823.1 GCA_023262145.1 Planctomycetaceae bacterium
GGTCGACGCGTTCTCCGGCACGCTCGAGCAGCTGGTCGCGCTCGCGGTGCTGATGCCGATCGTCGCCAGCATGGGCGGCATCGCCGGCTCGCAGGTGCTGACGTTGATGATCCGCGGCCTGGCGCTCGGCCAGATCGCGGCGGGCGGCTGTCAGTTCCCCCGGTGGCGGTTGTGGTGGCCGCTGCCGGGGGTGTTTTTTTGGAGGGTGTGACAATGGTGGCGTGTATCAACGAAGAATCACCGTGGTGCGTTGCGTGCGGCGAGGAGCAGCCGGAGGTTGAGCCGGGTGCAAGCAGCAGGCGTCTCTGCGGATGCGGCAAGGGCCTCGAAGTCTTCCGCAGTGACGCAGGGCTGTATCAAGTTGCCTGCGCCAACAGGCACAGTATGTGGTGGCGAAATGGCGCACTGTTTTGCACGATGTGCGGATACGAGCGCGAGCCCGGGCCATCAACGGCTTCCGTGGACGCAATGGAAGCCTCCGAAGGCTAATGCACCGGTGACGTCCCTGCCATTGGAATGAGGTCAATAGCCTCGGGCAAAACGCGTGTAGGACATGCGGGGCGGGCGGAGCTTCCCAGAGAACGATTCTCACGTCACCGGCATTTTCTTCCATTTGATCTCTTGACGATCGAGCACTCATGCCGATATGGTAGTGTCCAGTGAACACTTTACCCTATTGAGGAGTGCAACAATGGATCTGCTGACTCGCGACGAACGATCTGAAATGCTTCGACAAGCAAGGATCGCTGCGGACTTCTGCCTTGATCTGGCTCAATCTGATGCCGCAAAAACCGGACAGCCATTCAGAATCGGTCAGTCGTTCGGTATCTGCACCCGCTGTGCAACGCATACCGAAATCACACTGTCCGCAAATGAAACTGCAGACTGTCCACTGACCGACGAATGCGGCGGCGAAAATACCGTCCAACATCCCGTCAGCATCGCAGCAAACTCCTGAAAGGAACCACACCAATGTCACGCACAATCGGCAAGTTCGTTGTCGGACGGGAAACAGAAATCGCAAGCAGCGGTGAAAAGGGCAAAACCTCACAACTGCTGTACGCTGAAATTGAAGACCAGACATTGGAGGATCTCCAGCGGCTTAGTGGCTTGCCAGTTGTCAAAGACACGCTGGTCTGGTTCGAAGTCGAAGGGAGGGAGCCTGAGATCATTGCCCAGTACTCTCCCCTTAATCACGTCCTTCGCATGTTCATTCCCTTCGGGAATTCTCCCGGCACTGACACTTTCATTCCAGCAAAGGAAACACCATGAACTACACATCCGCATTCCGAATGATCGCTGCTCTCCTGACCACGATGGTCATCACAGCAGCGTCACTCTTCATCGCCGATCATCTGCTGCAACGACAGCAGACTTCCCAACAGCAGAACAAACCGATCACCGTCGAAGCCGGCAACCGCATCTTCGTCTTCGGAGGACCACGATGATTACGCAATCAAAACCGCCACGACTGCCGCAACTCTGGTCCGAAGAATGGCAGATGGGCGAATCCATCGTCGTCGAAGCGGCCAGC
>JALRDR010000825.1 GCA_023262145.1 Planctomycetaceae bacterium
GGTGTCCATGCGGTTGTGGTGAGATTATTCAAATTGGCACTCACACTGCCGTCGACCAGATACTTGAGATAGAACCCGTAGCTGGTAGCTCCTGCCACTGCATTCCAGTCGAAGGTTGGTTTTGTTTCAAAGGTCGGCAGCACAGGAGCAACGAGTTCCGGTGCCGGAGCGGTGTAGAAGCTCTCACGGATACTCCAGTTGCTGTAGAAACTGCCTGGACCGATGGCACGAACCCAGACGTGGTAACGCCCCATGGGAAGATCAACTGTCGGGATCCAGACGGGATCAGTGACTGTTGTTCGTATGACGGCTGTCTCGCCGGTGGACTTATTGTTCACCCAGATGTCGTACTCAACTGCTCCTGCAACAGCAGGCCACGTGACCCGTGGCCGCGATGTTTCCTGTCGCGTTGGAATGTCGTCCAGCACCGGTGGGGTGACCACCGTGAAACGCTGCATGCGCGTCCACGGCAGAAACGTACCATTGACACGAACTCCACGCAGCCAGAGATCCATTTTTCCAATACCGAGGTTCGTCGGAACGTCCCAGTAGGTATTGTCGGAGTTGCCGCGAACGTATGGGTTCTGCCCCGTGCTGCTGTTGCCAATCCAGACCTGATAAGAGACTGCTTCCGGTACTGCAGTCCACTCGATGCGGGGATACATGGTGTTCACGGAAGTCAGCGGACTGATCAGAATCGGGCGAATCGCCGTCACATTGACCGTCATCGTTCGAGTGAAAGTGCGGTTGTCTGCACTTGTTGCAAGGCTGCCGTCTGCTCCACCATCTTCCACCGTGACTGTCAGGACAGCAGTACCGGATGTGTAGGGAGTGGGAGTGAATCGCAGTACGCCAGTGTCCGCAGGTGATGTATAGTCGACGACCGGGGTCGGGATCAGCGTTGGGTTATTACTGCTGACGATGATTCTCAGGGGCTGCGATTCTCCGCCACCAGCAGAGATTCCGCTGAGCGTGACGGTCTGTTGAATGGAGTCTTCCAGAATCGTCAGGTCGGCGATGAAATCCAGCGTGGGATCCCAGTCACCGCCGTTTCGATACCAGAAGATCTCCCCCGCCGCAGCGGCAGCACTGATCAGATCCAGAGCTCCATCACCATCAATGTCCGCTATGGCAAGGTCCGATGCTGCAGCCGTATTTGTGCTGATCACTTCCCTGCTGAACACTGCAGTGCCGTCGTTGCGATACATGGCGAGCAAATTGCCGGTTGCCGAACTGCTGGCCACATCAACGTCTCCGTCGCCGTCCAGGTCCGCAGCAATAACCCCTGTGCTTCCGGCTGCCTGGTCAGAAATCAGAAATGTCGTGAAGGAGCCGCCGTTGTTGCGGTGCCAGAAAATACTGTTGCCTGCAGCACTCACAAGATCAGTGCTGCCGTCGTCGTTCAGATCGACGGCGACAACCCGCCGCACCTCGGCTGTCGTGTCACTGATCGTCTCACTGCTGAAGTTCAGGAAGCCGTCGTTGCGGTGCAGCAGAATCGATCCATCAGTTGCTGCTGCACCGATCAGATCGAGATCCCCGTCAGCATCCACATCGACAGCGATGACATCTGCAGCACCACCGTCCGTGGTGGAAACGCTGTGCAGCACAAAGTCTGCGGCATCGATCTGCTCCAGCCACGCCACGAGATTCTGAGATTCGGATGTCACCGCCAGATCCAGTTCCCCATCGGCATTGATGTCAGCAACAGAAAGACTGCTGATGCCTGCCACTGTTGCGATGGTACGGGCCGTGAAATTCTGGCTGCCATCGTTGTTGAGCCACAGGATCTGTCCAGTGTCTGCGGACGCGGTAAACAGGTCGATATCTCCGTCACCATCGGGATCGGAGGCCACGATCAGTGTTGTACTGGCAGCAGCAGCTGTGATGGAGCGGGGCGTGAACCGGCCGGTACCGTCATTCTCGTACCAGAAAACTGCAGCCTCGGTGTTGCCGCCGCTGATTACATCCAGGTCACCATCACCATCAAGGTCTGTCGACAGAACAACCGCGGCCTGAACAGCCTGTTCCGAAATCATCCGCCCACCAAACGTACCCGTTGATGCCACCGGACTGAGTATCTGCACGCGGTAGTCTTCCACTTCCCCTGACGCTGCACCGCCGCCTGGACCCAGATCGCCAGTGCTGCTCAGACGTAGTCGAGCATAGGTGACTCCGGATGCAGCATCTGACGGAACAGAGAAGCTCAGCAGGTTGTCTCCCGAAGTTACCGGGACGCTGTCAA
>JALRDR010000865.1 GCA_023262145.1 Planctomycetaceae bacterium
GAGTCGTTGCACCATCTGCCGCCCGACACCGTTACGGCGTGCCTCAGGGGCCACGGCGAAATTCAGAATCCGCAACATGGACTTATGAAGTTCGTAGATCATGAAACCAACAATCCTGTGGTCCAGTTCTGCGACGGTGCCGATGCAATTGCGTTGCCGCAAGGCAGAGAGGAAGCCATCCTCGCTCCATGGACGACCGAAGCTTTGCCGCTCAATATTGAGGATTTCATCCATGTCGCGGCGAATCAGCCAGCGAATCTGGATTCTTGACGGCTGCAGAGACGTTTCCCGCGGATCATCATGCTGCGGGTCAAAGTCGTGCGAATGTTGTTCCATGTCGGCCTCCATGCCGCTGAGATCGCCTGACAGAGGCTCACTCAATCACGTGAACAGTTCTGATCACTTCGAATCAGTGCAGTTACCAGACAATGGCCTTGTGCGATGACTACTGACGGAGAAGCGTTGTCCGTGGCAGCATTATCGCCAAATGCCTGACAGTTAAGCAGAGAGCGGTCGTATCCCTGACCATTCTTGCCTCACAAAAAGTTAGCAGACCGCGGAAGGGGCGTCCACACAGATGAGGTGCTGAAATGCTGCGCTTGTGGTGCAGGGGAGAAAAAAACTTTTTCTACGGCATTTCCTGCCTGAGCCCCGGTTTCAGGCGGACAGGCTGCGGGAGCTGAGCCTGTTGATGCCGCGTTCCCGGGATCTGTGCGATCCGTGTTCGTGCAATGAGCGTGACAGATGCTGGTAACCGGTGTAATTCCCGGATAGCTCATTTGACGTCATCACCGGCTGCGCAGAAGATGAGTCAGGTTCCGGGGTGCAGAACCTGTTTCGACTCAGGGATGTTGCGCCTCCCCTTAGCCTCTGAAGCTGGTTGAGTCATCCGGGTTGCAGGCCCGTAGTGTGTTGCTGTGTTAACGGAGAACGGGTTGCAATGGAGATACTGCTCTGGCCGGCAATTCTGCTGGCGGTGGTGGTGGGGTTCATCGTCTGGCGAGTCAGGCTGAGCAGGATCGGGTGGAGGGCGTGGGCCTGCTATCAGGTGGCAGCTTTCCATCGTCTGGTGATGACCAGCTGCAGTCAGCGAAACGCCTGCACCATTCCTGAAGACGGTCCTGCGATTATCGTGGGAAACCACACCAGTCCGATGGATCCCATGTTATTGTGGGGCAATCATTTCTCTGCTTTTCGCAGGCCGGGAATGCGGGTCATTGGCTGGATGATGGCGCGGGAGTATTTTGAGGCAGCACCGATTATCAGGTGGATTTCGAGGGCGATGCAGTGCATTCCGGTGGACCGTAATGGCAAGGATATGCAGTCGGTTCGTCAGTCACTGGAGCGCCTGAAGGAAGGCAAGCTGCTGGGTGTTTTCCCCGAGGGCGGGCTGAATGAAGTCGACCCGGATGTCAGGCTTCGCGTGGGCAACACCGGGGTCACCTGGCTGGCGCTCAAATCCGGAGCACCTGTGATTCCTGTGTTTATCCACGATGCACCCAGATCTTTGTCCATGGTGCGATGTTTCCTGATTCGCGGCCGGGCTTCTCTGAGTTACGGAGAGCCGATTGATTTGTCGAGATGGCAGAAGCGTCGACTGAGCGACGAGGAACTGGCGGACGCAACGGACGCAATCATGAAGGCGATCGCCGACCTCGGTGGCATCGGATACACTCCGGTTGCTCGGAGTGAGAAGTCGGAAGCGGAGGCTGACGGTGCAGAATCCGCCTGAAACCGTCGTGGCGCTGGCTGGTCAGGGCTGTCTCTTGCTGGCGCTGACTGGTGATGGGCGAGTGCATTCTCGGATTAAGACGGAGCGGCCGTGTTGGAATCGCAGAGTGAGACAAAGCCGGAGACTGCGCTGAGTGTGGCGGACATGCTGCGGATTCGCGGAGCCAGAACTCACAATCTGCAGAGCGTGGATGTGGATCTTCCCCGGGGAAGGCTTACGGTCATCACCGGAGTCAGTGGGTCCGGAAAAAGCTCACTCGCCTTTGATACTCTGTTTGCTGAAAGTCAGCGGCGTTATCTGGAGTGCCTGTCAGAGGGGGCGCGGGTTTTTCTGCGGCAGTTGCCCAGACCGGACGTGGATGAGATCAGCGGGCTGGCGCCGGCTGTCTGCATCGACCAGCGGTCCGGAACTGTTTCTGCTCGAAGTACCGTTGCGGTAACGACCGAGGTGCACGACTTCCTGCGGGTGCTTTATGCCCGCGGGGGGACGCCGCACTGCCCACAGTGTGGGCAGTCCGTACAAAGCCAGGCTCCGGAGACGATTGTTGAGCGGGTACTGCAGTTGCCGGAGCGGACCCGATTGATGGTGCTCTCACCTTTGGTTCGTCAGCGTCGCGGGAGTCACCGCGAAGTTCTGGAGCGAATCATGCGTCACGGATTTGTTCGTGCCCGCATTGATGGAGAGACAGTGGAGGTGGATGGTGAAGTTCTGTTGACTGCAGATTCCGAGCACACCATTGAAGCTGTTGTCGACCGGCTTGTTATTCGTGAGGGCGTAGCGGCGAGATTGCGTGAATCCATCGATCTGGCCTGCCGAGAGAGTGACGGAACCTGCATCATCTGCCACGAGCAGGAGGGCACCTGGCACGACACGATGTTCAGTACTTGCAATTCCTGTGCGGCCTGCGACCTGGACTTTCCGACACCAGAACCGCGTCTGCTCAGCTTTGGTTCTGCTCGCGGTGCCTGTCCGGCCTGTCGTGGTCTGGGAATTCGGGGAGCCGCGGAAGGTGACGAGACCATCGTCTTTCGGACGATTCCCTGCGGAACCTGCTCGGGCAACAGGCTGCAGGCCTTTCCCGCAGCCATTCAGTTTCTGGGAGTCACACTTCCGGAATTCTGCCGGTTGTCCGTTGCTGCAGCTGAGAAATGTGTCCGTGGCTGGATCGGTGAGGTGTCTGCCGGTGGCAGTCTGACACAGGAGTCGCGTCTGGTTGCGGAGCGAGTGCTGCCGGATCTTCTGGCTCGACTGCAATGTCTTCTCGACACCGGTGTAGGCTACCTGACGCTGGACCGTTCTTCTCGCACGCTGTCGGGCGGGGAATACCAACGGGCTCGGCTGGCATCCTGTCTGGCGTTGCAGCTGCACGGGGCGCATTACATTCTGGACGAGCCGACAGCTGGGTTGCATCCTCGGGATACGCAGCAGTTGCTGCAGATCCTGATCCGCCTTCGTGATACCGGGGCGACCGTGATTGTCGTGGAACATGACCCGTTGATTGTGGCGGGGGCTGACTGGCTGATTGATCTGGGGCCGGGGGCTGGTCGGGACGGAGGGCAGTTGCTGTACGCCGGACCGGTCGCCGATTATCCAGCTGATCTGCAGACACCAACGGGTGAGCTGCTGCGACAGCGATCTGCTCCGGCGGCCGCAGGCACGCCGGTTATCGCCGGGGAAGTGCAGAACGCGATTCGGCTGACGGGTGCGTCAATTCACAATCTGCAGGGGGTGGATGCGGTGTTTCCGCTTGGGCGGATGACTGCCGTCACGGGTGTCAGTGGCTCCGGAAAGAGTTCTCTGGTGACAGCAACGCTGGTGCCGCTGCTGCGTGGCATTCTGCAGCATCAGCGAGCCCCCGAAGTTGCCGCTGCTGACGTGGACTGCCGCGCGATTTCTGGTCATGAGATTGTGCAGCGTATCAGCAGTCTGGATCAGGGAGCGGCTGGTCGTTCGTCGCGATCCTGTCTGGCCACGCTGACTCCGATCTGGAAAGAGGTACGACGTCTGCTGACGCGGACACGAGAGGCTCGAGCACGTGGTCTCAATGCCGGCTACTTCAGCTTCAATTCGGGGGCTGGACGCTGCCGTGAATGTCGTGGCTCGGGGCAGCAGCAGATTCGTATGGCCCTGTTGCCGGAGGCCATCATTCCCTGTCCTGCCTGTGGCGGTCAACGATTCAGTAAGGAGGCGTTAACGGTATTGTTTCGCGGCTGTAATGTGTCCGAGTTACTGCAGATGCGAGTGGATGAGGCATGTGAGTTCTTTTCATCCTTCGCGACTCTGACTGGCATTCTTGAAGCATTTCGCGAGATTGGGCTGGGCTATCTGAGTCTGGGGCAGCCGTCGAGCACTTTTTCGGGCGGTGAGCTGCAGCGTGTGCGAATTGCCGGTGAGCTGGCGGTGCCCGCGGATGTACATACACTGTATGTTCTGGACGAGCCGACAAACGGGCTGCATGTCGCAGATATCAATCGGCTGAGCCGGCAGCTGAGGCGACTGGCAGATGCCGGGCACACGGTCGTGGTGGTGGAGCACAGCATGGAGTTGATCCGGGGCTGTGACTGGGTACTCGATCTTGGTCCCGAAGCTGCGTCTGCCGGCGGGCGGCTGATGTTCAGTGGAACTCCTGCTGAACTGCAATTGCGTGGAACGGGAGCCACTGCCGACGCGCTTCGCGGTTAGCCCTGGTCTGCCGTCATTCCACAGTATGGACAAGCATCAGGTCGTGAGATTCTGCCAGCCATTCCGCATGTCCCACAAGGATGACTGAGCTGCCGGATTCCACAAGCTGCTCTCGGTGAGCCCACGTCATGACCGATTTCAGCAGCTGGTCGGCGGATTGCTGCGAGTAAACTTCCAGCCGCGAGGTCACTCCCCAGTACAGGCACATTCGTCGTGAGATTTCTTCGCGGTCTGTGAATGCGACAATGGGAACCGAGGGACGCATGCCGGAGAGAGCCAGTGCAGTCAGACCGGTCACGGTGGCTACGGCAATCAGACTGGCATTCAGACTTTCAGCAGCAACAACAGCGGCTCGGGACACAGCTTCAGTGACAGGACGTGCACGACGTGGTTCAGCAGCCTTGCCACTGTTGGCAACAGTTGCCGCAACCAGTGTTTCTGCTTCGCGGGCAATGCGTTCCATCATGCGCACACATTGCACAGGATGCTCTCCGATTGCAGTTTCGCCGGAAAGCATCACTGCGTCGGTGCCATCAATGACGGCATTCGCCACATCGGTTGCTTCGGCTCTGGTCGGCAGTTCGCTGGTCTGCATGCTGTCGAGCATCTGTGTGGCTGTAATGACAGGGATGCGCAGTTCATTGCAGCGACGGATAATTCGCTTCTGCAGCACTGGAATACGACTGATATCGGCTTCCACCCCCAGATCACCTCGAGCCACCATTACGGCGTCCGTTACAGACAGGATATTCTCCAGATCATCGATGGCTTCGGTCTTTTCAATTTTGGCCACGATCAGCGGTTTGCTGCGTGGACTGGCTGCATGGATCAGTTGCTGCAGATGTTCGATATCTGCGGCTCTGCGGACAAAACTCAGACCGATGAAGTCAAGTTTGTGCTGCAACGCCCACTTCAGATCCTGTTCGTCCTTTTCGGTCACGGCAGCTGTACTCAACGCGACTCCGGGCAGGTTGATTCCCTGACGACTGCGAATCCGCCCGGCCTGCGTGACACGACAGGAGATCCACTGTCCGTGAGGATCCTTGTCTTCGACCTGCATTCCCACCGTACCGTCGGCAAGCAGAATTCTATCGCCGCTGGCGACATCATCGATGAGTGACTCATAGGTGCAGGTGAGTTCTTCTGCTGCGGCATTTTCCGGATCACGTACGAACCGGAAACGTTGATCTTCGTGACAGCGAATTTCACCGTTCGGCAGATCTCCCAGACGAATCTTGGGGCCCGAAAGGTCACCCAGCAGGCCGATGGGGCGATCCACCTCGGCAGAAATCCGCCGAATCCGACGAACCAGTTCCGCCAGATGTTCACGGCTGCCATGAGCAAAGTTCAGGCGGAAGATGTCAACGCCTTCCAGAACCAGTTGCCGCAGGACTTCGGGGCTTTCGCTGGCCGGTCCAACAGTGGCAACAATCCGCGTTTTGACCGGCCGAAGCTGACGAGTTGGGGCAGAATTGTGTGCCGACATAGAAGGGTTCCGCGAAGGCGTTGCCAGAGACCGCGGATCTGCATGCTGGTGGAAGGCTTGTATCCGCAGCCGAATTGTGTCGGAAGTCCAGCCGGATTTACAGATGGATCGGAATGAATCGCTGTTGTTCCCCCGGAGCGGGAAGGACGTCGTCGACGGCCAGCGGTAGTTCGCTCCCGGCTGCCTGACAGCGGCGCAGGGCGTCGCGAAATTCTCGGGTGAGCAGGATCAGCAGCTGCCGTTCGTCGCTGGCCTCTCCGCTGATGTCGGGATAATTGGCCACGCGACCGGCAACTCTCCCGGTTTCCTCATCGCGACGGAAAAACACGATGCACTGAAACACGGACGCATTCGCAGCAGGGCTGCATCCGGAGTCCGGCAGTTGTGGAAGTGACTCGTTCACAGGGGAGCACATTCTGAAAGATGGAACTGAAGGATGGTGGTGCGTCGGGCGCAGACGATGCCTCTCACCGCAGACAGACTGGCCGAATTATCTCGCCTGTCAGGTGATTGAGCAAGTCGGGAATCATCGTCCCGCAGCAGGTGTTCGCGTTCAGAGTTCTGTCGGGCAGACTGGCCGAAGTTCGTGGCATTTCTATGATGCAGGCAAATGCGTGAATTTACTCGTCTGTATCAGGAACTGGACAGCACCACGTCGACGAACGAGCGTGTCCAGACGCTCGTGCAGTATTTTCACCAGGCCGCTCCTGCAGATGCCGCCTGGGCAACATGGTTTCTGAGCGGAAACCGGCCGCGGCGGGTGATCCGCACGGGACTGTTGCAGCAATGGTGCGCGGAACAGGCCGGTATGCCGGAATGGCTTTTTGAGGCGTCTCGCGAATTCACAGGTGATCTTGCCGAAACCATCGCATTGCTCCTGCCGGATCCCCAACAGACTCACGACATCGGACTTGCGGAGTGGGTAGAGGATCGTCTGTTGCCACTGGCGGCAGAACAGGACTCCGTGCGGAAGGAGCAGATCCTTGCTGCATGGAATCAGCTCACACAGCCCGAGCGACTGGTCTTTAACAAGTTGCTCACGGGAGGATTTCGTGTCGGTGTCTCCGGGAAACTGGTGGTTCGCAGTCTGTCGCAGTACAGCGGGGTACCTGCGGAAGTGATCACACATCGCCTGATGGGAAAATGGCAGCCATCAGCGGAGCGATTTCTGAGTTTGTTCAACGAAGATACATCCGACACCGATCTGAGTCGTCCTTATCCGTTTTGTCTGGCACATCCGTTGCCGACCGACGTCATGCAGGCACTACAGCTGCAGGATTTGTCTGCCGCTGCTGTGGGTGAGGAAGCACCGGTTTGGGGGAAGGCGAAGTCTGCAGTGAAAGAAACCAGCGTGCCGTCTGCCAGTGTGCCGGAATCGCCGGAACGGCTGGGACAGATTTCCAGCTGGATTCTGGAATGGAAGTGGGATGGGATTCGTGCGCAGCTCATTAATCGCCAGGGGCAGGTGTTTCTGTGGTCGCGGGGTGAAGAGCTGATGACGGAACGGTTCCCGGAACTTGAGCAGTTCGCCCGGCGTCTGCCTGACGGGACGGTGCTTGACGGCGAAGTGATTGCAGTGAGAGATGGCGCTATTCTTCCATTTACGGAGTTGCAGCGACGCGTACAGCGGCGGAAAGTCGGAGTAAGACTGCAGCAGCAGGTGCCGGTGCAGTTTGTGGTGTTTGACATACTTGAGGCGGAGGGGCAGGACATCCGCGAGCAGCCAACAGAAGTGCGGCGGGAGTTACTGGAGCAGTTGCTGCATCAGGCCGGGGCAGGGCCTGGCGAACGTTTTGTGATTGCCGAGCGATTGCAGCCGTCCAGTTGGCAGGAGTGTGCTCGCCTGCGTGACAGCAGTCGTGAACGTCGGGTCGAAGGCCTGATGCTGAAGCACCGTGACGCAGAATACTCCGCCGGCCGAGTGACCGGGGTCTGGTGGAAGTGGAAAGCCGATCCGTGGAACTGCGATGCGGTTCTGCTTTATGCGCAACGTGGTCATGGTCGCCGGGGCGGGCGATTTACTGATTTCACATTTGGTGTCCGCGATGGTGATGATCTCGTCCCGATTGCCCGCGCGTATACGGGATTGACAAAGAGTGAGATTGAGGAAGTGGATCGATTCGTCAGGCAGAATACTCTCCGTCGATTCGGCCCGGTGGTCAGCGTGAAGGCTGAGCTGGTCTTTGAACTGGCATTTGAAGGACTTCAGGTATCCGACAGACATCGATCCGGCCTGGCGGTGCGATTTCCGCGCATCGTGCGCTGGCGACATGACAAGCAGGTGGGGGAGATTGATACCCTGCAGTCGCTGCGATCGCTGGCGGCGGCGGCACAGCGGATGAGTGGTCAGGCGGAGCAGTGGATGGCAGTGGGAGGTAACAAGGGGCTCCCGGCTGTGGAACGCGACCAGAAACCACA
>JALRDR010000907.1 GCA_023262145.1 Planctomycetaceae bacterium
GGCCAGTCGGGAGCATTTTCCAGAGTCCACTGCGGGAATCCGAAGGTCGTTCGCCAGTTGTGATTATTGCTGAGTTCAAACAGGTCGACCTGCATCAGCGGAATGATCATCATCGACCAGGCCCAGGAGTGTTTGTCGAGGTCCAGCAGTGCCCCCTGCTGGCGGGCTGCAGCAGTGATCGGGGTGACCGGTGGAGCTGGCTGTGTGAGCGGCTGGCGATGATTCAGAACGAACACAGCCCCCTGCGTGTGCCGCTTGCGTTCGATGGAAAAGATCTCGTATTCCGTGTTCACCGGCCAGATGACGTGACGATCATCCACCTGAATCAGTTGCGGAGACTGCTCCGGACCACTGGCCGCCGGTACCTCAGAGCTGTCGCGAACCCAGTGTGTGAGCGGTAATGCCACGTTCAGATCTTCTGCCAGCATCAGGTTGGGAAGATCAGACAGCTCACGGTGTACGTGCGTGTCGCCACTGAACCAACCGAGTGCATTCATATCCACCAGATGCTGCAGTTCAAGTGGCACGTCCTGCCTGGCAGAGTCTGCTTCCACGACAATTTCTGCTTCCGCTGGCTGATATTCCTTGCCTCGTTCCGCGCGAATCAGATAGCGCCCGGGTGGCAGGTCGAGCTGAAACGGATCTGCCGAGAGCGTGACATGATGCTCAACGCTCGAAGTCTGTCCGGTGCGTTTTCTGTATTCCACCGCAGTCCCGGCAACAGCAGTGGATCGCGCGAAGTGCCACGTGTCCTGTTCGAGATTCCGGACGTACAGCCGGCACGGCAGCAACTGGCCGCCATCAGCATCGCGGACACGACCGGTCACATTCCCGGTGACATGATGCAGAGGATGTTTGCGCCAGCCAGTGGCTTCGATCCGGGCCAGTTCCTGTTCCGGTTCCCTGCCTTCGTAAAACGAGAACCATCCCCGCAGGAAGCGGGTTTCCCCTGGCGGGCAGTCCGGAAATTTCGGGTCCGAATGCAGACAGGGGCAGGGAGCATTTCCCCAGCCGCGGTGCAGTGGGTCCCAGGCGGTAATGATCCATCGGGATCGATCCGGAGATCCTGCCAGGGCGTAGCCATCCTGAAAAAGTTTGTTGTCGTTGTGCTGTTGTTCGAAGCCGTCCATGCCCTTGAGCATGACACAGTTCTGTACACGCAGGTCCGAAAGTGTCTGATCAGTGCCATTGGTCAGCCACATCTTCATCCGCAGATGGTCCTGCATCGGTATGACTTTGGTTCCGAAGATGATGCCGTTGGGAAGTTCCCGCTGCATCTGCAGAGATCCGTCCGCATTGATCTGCCATTCCTGCTGTGGCAGTTGCAGATTCTGTTTTGTCCAGATGGTGTCGACATGAGTATGAGCAAGATAGGTCAGGCCGAGGTTGGACCAGATCGCCTCAGGGACATCCAGCACGGCGTAGCTTTGGTCATCCCACGGTGCAAAAATGCTCAGCTTTGTTTCCCGCTGCGGATCGACGGCACCGTCGAGGAATCCGATACGAGGATGCCTGCCCCCGGGATACGGCAGGACGTGGACACG
>JALRDR010000984.1 GCA_023262145.1 Planctomycetaceae bacterium
CTCGTAGTGGCATAGGTCCCAATACGTGTTACTAATGACGCTGAGGGATGGACGGAGACAGAGCATCGTTTTCTTAATCGCATGCGACAGTTTCAGCAGGCTGAACGCTGGGCCTGCAGTCTTGAGCTGGGCGGCTTTGAAGCAACGGACAGTACAAAACTGACTGCTGTGACGCTGCAGCAGCCGCTGGAATCCTTCCGATGGGTGCTGAGCCGATTCGCAGAACCGTCCTGGATCGAACAGCAGTTTACAGATGGGTTCGCTTCGGAAACCGGGGCTGCTGCAGATGCTGCCGCAAACGGCTCCTGATCACTGCTGCATGTCGTTCGCTTGTCAGAGCGGTATCAGTGCTGGATGATTCTGAAAACGGTCAGACAGGAATAAGGAACCGGAACAGAGATGGCGAAAAAAACAACGAAGGCAGATTCCGGTGAGGCTGCTGAGCAACCAGCGCTGGAGGACGCGATGGCTGAACTGGCAGAGATTGTTTCTCTGCTGGAATCCGGTAAGGAACCGCTGGACAGGTCGCTGGCAAACTTTGAGCGCGGCATGACCCTCCTGCGTGCCTGTCATGAACACCTTGACAGCGCTGCCCGCAGAATTGAAGTCCTGACCGGATTCAGTGAGGTGGGCGACGCTGAAACCGAAGAGTTCGATGGTCGTTCCACACTGGAGCGAGGACGGAATTCTGCCGGCGAGGACGATGATCGTGCGGATTCACAGGGACTGTTCTGAGTTCTGCTGCGGGGGCTGTAATTCTGCAGGTCCGCCAGCGGGTGACGCCCGCTGAATCTGTGCGATGCTTCCGGCATTCAGTTTTATGACTACAGGTTTCTCTGAGTTTTCTGAAGGGGAATAAGACGATGGCCAGGTTGATTCTGATGTCGCTGTGGATGGCGACTGTGCTGTGCAGCGGGGTTCATGCGGGAGAGCCAGTCAAGGAATTATCGATGAAAGTGGGGACAGAGCGTGCCTTCCCCAACCTTGAATTTGAACGACCGGTGGTCGTGACACACGCCGGCGATGGCAGTAATCGGATCTTTGTGGCGGAGCAGGAAGGGGTAATTCGAGTCTTCGCCAATGATCAGGAAGTCGAAGAGTCAGCAGTGTTCCTTGATATCGATGAACGTTGTGTCTACGCCGATAACCAGAATGAAGAGGGGTTGTTGGGACTGGCGTTTCATCCCAACTTCAGCAGGAACGGTGAGTTCTTTGTCTACTACAACACCAGTTCTGCAGAGCACGTCTGTCAGGTATCTCGCTTTCGGGTGTCGCAGGATAATCCGGCCGTCGCCGATCCGAACTCCGAGGAAGTGATCCTGAAGATTCCGCAGCCGTTCTGGAACCACAATGGTGGAACCATTGCCTTTGGCCCTGATGGCTTTCTGTACGTCGGGCTGGGAGATGGTGGAAGTGGGAATGATCCCAATGGGAACGGTCAGAATCTGACAACAATTCTGGGAGCAATCCTGCGAATTGATGTCGATCACAAGTCTGATGGTCTGAACTATGCGATTCCCAGGGACAACCCGTTCATCGGTACAGAAGTGACTGTCGGCCGAGCAAAGGACAAGATACCGGCACGACCGGAGATCTTCGCTTACGGGTTTCGGAATGTCTGGCGGCTGAGCTTTGATTCGGGCACAGGCGATCTGTGGGCGGCGGATGTGGGCCAGAACCTCTGGGAAGAAATCAACATTGTCCGCAAAGGCGGAAACTATGGCTGGAATATTCGTGAAGCGCGACACTGGTTCCGCCCCGACGGAAAGGACTCCGAGCAGAACGATCTGGTCGACCCGATTCATGAATACGATCACGAGACGGGAAAATCCGTAACCGGAGGCGAAGTTTACCGAGGCAAGCGTGTGGCGGAGCTGGCAGGGAAGTACGTGTACGGAGACTACGTTTCCGGAAAGCTGTGGGCTCTGGAATATGATCGCGAAGCAGGTGTTGCCAAAGCAAATTACTCACTGGAAAGCAACAATCTGCCGGTGATGTCGTTTGGTTCCGATGAGACGGGAGACGTGTACTTCACGACACCGTTTGGAATGCTGTTTCGATTTGTGACAACGAACTGACACTGTCTGGCTGCAGTGTCGTGCTGGTGACAATTCAGCGGGGGCAGGGTTTTCGAACCTTGTCCCCGCTTCGAATTCAGTCCATCGTGATATCGAGGAGAGTGCAGTGTTCGGTCGGGTGCAGATGCACCTCAGAGCAGGCAGCGGGAATCAGCATTGTCATGCCGCGTCCCAGATGATTCTGACCGTCTGCTGATTCCAGACCAGCCTGTCCTGTGAGCATCATCAGGATGCGACACTGGTTGTCATTGCGGATGCTGATCGCTGTTGCTGTGGAGTAGCGACGGATGCGGAAATAGGGGCAGTGCAGCAATTCCTCACAGGGTGTTGCGCCGTTCATTGCCGCCAGCGGCTGCAGCGGTTTCACCGGTCCCTGCTCGAAATCGATGCAATCCAGCGCCTGCGGGATATGTAACTGTCGCGGCTGTCCATTGCTGTCAATGCGATTCCAGTCGTGGATACGAAATGTGAGATCGCTCTGCTGCTGGATTTCGGCAAGCAGGATGCCAGGTCCCAGTGCATGCACAGTGCCTGCGGGCACGTATATGCAGTCGCCCGGGCTGACCGAATATCGGTGGACCAGATCGGCTGCTGTGCCCGCTGCTATGGCATCAGCAAAACTCTGCCGATCCACCCCAGGCAGCAAACCGCAGCAAATCTGACTGTCCGGATCAGAATCGAGGACAACCCAGCATTCAGTTTTTCCAAGATCGGTGTCACTGTATTGCGACGCCTGCAGATCATTTGGATGTACCTGCAGAGACAACCATGCATTTGCATCAAGGAATTTGACCAGCAACGGAAACCTTGTGGCTCCGACGTGGCGACCAAGCAGCTGACTGGGGAACCGCTGCAACAGTTCCCGCAATGAGGCGCCCTGCAGGGGGCCGCTGCTTACTGTGCTGACTGTCTCATTGTTGTCTGCAACTTCCCAGCTTTCTGCATAGTCATGAAACTCACCAAGTTCCTTACCCAGTACTGTCTGCAGCCTGCGGCCACCCCAGCAGATTCTGCGGAGCCATGGTTGCAGTGAAATTGGCGGAAATTGGTTCATTGTCGTCAGGCTGTGCAGGCGTGGTCTGTTTCCGGCTGCAGAGTATTTCTGGCAGTGAGTATGCGTGGGAAGTGCAAATCGCGAATCCGCTAAAAAGAACAGAATCTGTCTCTGAATTCGTGGTTGAATCGGATAATTCAACAAGAATCTTCGGTTTGCGTGTCAGCTCCGCAGATTCCTCTGATAATCTTCCGCCGCAATTCAGTCAGCCGACGGTTCCTTTCTGCCGTGGCCGGTTGAAGCGGCAGTTTTTGCCGTAGTTCACTCCAGTCTTAACTCCGGATTACTGAGCCCATGTCCGACTTTCAGAACGTTGCTGTGCAGAAGAAAGCCAATGTCTATTTTGCAGGTCAGGTTTCCAGCAGAACCGTCAGGTTTGCAGATGGTTCTGAAAAAACGCTGGGGATCATGCTGCCTGGCGAGTATGAATTCGGTACAGGGAAGCCGGAGTTAATGGAGATCCAGTCTGGCAGTCTGCAGTGGTCCCTCGCTGGCCAGGACAGCTGGGTCGAGGTCGGTCCGGGGCAATCGTTCAATGTTCCGGGTGAGTCTCGCTTTACTGTGCGAGTTACCGAAATCTGCGACTACATCTGCTCGTTTCTTGATTGACGACGACTCACAGCAAGGCAAGGTGGCCAGGTTGGCGTGATGCCAGCAGGCTGGTGCGCACAGTGGCCCTGTTATTTCGGCAGCGTTCATCCCGTCGCGTTGAATTCGTCGCGTTGAATTCGCAGGGTTGAATTGTGCTTGTGCGCACCGTTGGCTTCGGCTGCGCTGTCGTTGAGCTTTCTCCGTGGGCAATCCCGTGGACAATCCCGTGGGCAATCCCGTGGGCAATCCCGTGGGCAAACCGCGGGCAAACCGTGGACGCAGCCGAGCTTCCCAGACTTACGTCACAGCCCGACTGCTGCCAGGAAGTTCGAATTCAACATATGGCCGGCGACATCTTTACTGCCGCGGCCACGTTATGGTTGTGGAGGAGCGGGTGCTGTGGTTGTCGGCTCACGATTCGCGTCAGCGCGATTCAGAGCTTTCAGGTAAGCCTGGGCAGCCGCTTCGATGATGTCAGTGCTTACGGCCTTGCCGTGGTACTCGCGCCCGGAGACGGAAACGGTCACACGAACTTCGCCCTGCGCATCCTTTCCTCCGGAAACACTGCGAACGTCGAAGTCTTCCAGTCGAGCCGGAAGTTGCATGATTCTTTCCAGGGCGCGAAAGACGGCGTCAATTGGACCATCTCCGGTCGCGGCATCTGCTGTGACGGTCTCACCGTTTTTCTGCAGCTCCACAGTGGCAGTCGGCATCATGTTGGTGCCCGCCGAGGTCTGAAAACGAACCAGTTCCCAGTTGTTCAGATTATCGGAAAGGCGATTCTCGATCAGCGCAGTGATATCGCTGTCGTAAATCTCTTTCTTCTTGTCAGCAAGCTGAATGAAATCATCAAAGACACGCTGCAAGGCGGCGTCATCGAGTTCGAATCCCAGCTGGACAATTCGATCGCGAAACGCTGCCCGTCCACTGTGTTTGCCGAGGACAAGGTTCTGTCCGGAATAGCCAACATCTTCGGGACGCATGATTTCGTATGTTGAACGCTCCTTGAGAACGCCGTGCTGGTGAATTCCGGCTTCGTGAGCGAATGCATTCTGACCAACGATGGCTTTGTTTCGCTGAACCTTCATCCCTGTGATGGATGAGACGAGGTGACTGGTTGGGAAGAGCTTTCTGGTGTTGATTCCAGTGTGCACACCGAAGTAGTCGGCTCTGGTGCGGATGGCCATGACAATCTCTTCCAGAGCGGCATTTCCGGCACGTTCGCCGAGCCCGTTAATCGTGCATTCGACCTGTCGAGCGCCTGCTTCGACCGCTGCCAGACTGTTGGCAACAGCGAGGCCAAGGTCGTCATGACAGTGGGCACTGATGATCGCGGAATCGATATTCGGCACATTCTCACGAAGATGCCGAATCACCTTGTGGTAATGGCTGGGCGTGGCGTAGCCCACGGTATCCGGGATGTTCACGGTAGTGGCCCCGGCGGCAATCGTCCGTTCTACTACTTCACACAGGAAATCGAGTTCTGTGCGTACTGCATCTTCCGGGGAAAACTCAATATCCTCGCAGTACTCCCGCGCACGTTGAACAGACTCCACGGCCCGCTGAATGATCTGGGATTTGTCCATCCGCAGTTTGTGTTCACGGTGGATTGCACTGGTTGCCAGAAACACATGGATCCGCTTCTGCTCTGCAGCCTGCAGCGCTGCACCTGCCCGATCGATGTCCTCATCGCGACTGCGCGACAGAGCGCAGATCGTTGACCGATCTCCGAAACGCTCCGCAATCCTGGAAACAGCCTCAAAATCGCCCGGAGATGCGACAGGAAATCCCGCCTCAATCACGTCGACGCCAAGTTCAACGAGTGCGCGAGCGACCTCCAGCTTCTCAGCAGTATTCATGCTGCATCCGGGAGATTGTTCCCCGTCACGGAGAGTCGTGTCGAAAATAATGATCCGATCGCCAGTCATTCAGGAAGACTCCTGTTTCGCTGTGTAATCATCGCGGGTCCACCCCCGCTCGATGC
>JALRDR010001007.1 GCA_023262145.1 Planctomycetaceae bacterium
CGTTGGCCATTTCTCAAAATGGCGTTGGTGCCACCTGGAATTTGACTGTAATCGGCCTCAAAACGCGTGGTGTCTGCGGAAGTTAGAGCGGACATTGGGTGGTTTTCCAGGGAGCGATGACCGGGAGGACGCCTGCCAGCCGGGCATGTGGGCGGCAGTCAGTGAAGCTCGCGGCAGGGCCGTTAATCGGTCCTCTAAGGAATCCGCGGAGGTCGTCATCAGCAAATCTCCGCGAATCCTATCGGTATTCCATCGCTGAACGTAGATGCGGAATCCGTTTTCACGGCAAATTCCGGACTCCCGGACTGACCGACGGCCTGTGATTGCGATTTCCCACAGACTCAGGCAGGATATCACCAGCGCGGGGCCTGTGTTTTGGGTCTGCCACAGAAGCCGACTGTGAGTTTTCTGCTCATCCCGAGCATGATCAGATCTGAGTAATTCTCTCTGTTTTCACGAGGGTGCACATGCAAAGTCAGGCCCGCACGGTCGCTGAATACCTTGCCGAACTTCCGCCCGATCGCCGAGCCGTGGTGGAATCACTGCGGCAGGTGGTGCTTCAAAACCTCGATGCCGGCATTGCCGAAGTCATGCAGTACGGGATGATTGGGTATGTTATTCCGCATTCCATCTATCCGCCAGGATATCACTGTACGCCGGAGCAGCCACTGCCTTATGCCGCGATTGCTGCTCAGAAGAATCACTACGGTCTCTACATGATGTTTCTGTATGGGAACGACAAGGAAGAGGCGTGGTTCCGAGAACGATGGGGACGCTCCGGGAAACGGCTGGACATGGGCAGAGCCTGCGTGCGATTTCGTTCGCTCGAACAGGTGCCCCTCGACGTTGTAGCCGGTGCATTCCGCAGGGCCACCATCAAACGCTATGTAAACGCTGTCGAGAAGGCTCTGGCAGGCAGGAGCGGAAAGACGACCCGGAAGTCGACCACGGAGGTGCAGGCGAAGTCGGGCCGCGGAACGAAGTCTGCGAAGTGTGGTGGTGGTACTGGTGGTGCTGTCGGAGAACCGCAGGCTGTTGCGAAGCGCGCGGCCGGGCGGCAGAGGGATAAGGGCAGGCGACCTGAAACGCGGGCCCGCTAAGGCAAAGGCTCATGAGACACACAATTCCTGGTCGAGGCAGGATGGTACTTCCTGCGGCATGTTGATGACTCGTCAGCATTGTTCTGTGGCACAGCAGATGCGGAGGCAACTCAGATGGCGGCAAGATGGATGATCCGATCAGGGATCCTGTTGATTGCGCTGGTCAGTTCCGTGAGCGGTGCTGAGCAGTCCGTGAGCGGTGCTGAGCGACCGAACGTCGTATTCATACTCACCGATAATCACGGTGCGTGGACACTCGGGTGCTATGGCAATCCGGACATTCGCACGCCGCATCTTGATCAGCTGGCATCCGAGGGCATGCTGTTTCGTCGTGCGATGAGTTGCAACCCGGTCTGTTCTCCAACCAGAGCAACCTATCTGACGGGGCTCATTCCATCGCAGCATGGAGTGCACTCGTTTCTGGACAACAAATACATGATGGGACCGGAGGCTTACTACACGTTGGAGGAATTCGCAACGCTTCCAGCCATTCTGCATTCAGAGGGGTACGTTTGTGGTCTGAGTGGCAAGTGGCATCTGGGAGCAAATCTGACTCCGCAGGACGGTTTCTCCTATTGGGTAACGATGGTTCGCGGCAGCACATCGAATTTCTATGAGGATCCGATTATTGAAGACGGCAGGGTACGAAAGACTCCAAAGTACATGACCGATTTCTGGACGGACCATGCGGTGAAGTTCATTGAACAGAACAAGGATGGTGAGCAGCCGTTCTTCCTGTACCTGGCCTACAACGGGCCGTACTGTCTGGGACCAATGCTGCTCAGGTCAGCACAGAATCGGCACGCTGAGTATTACGCTGATAAGCAGCTGCTTTCCTTCCCCAGAGACAACGTGCATCCGTGGCAGTACAACAATCTGGACTACCACAACAACCCGGTGAGTATTCGGCGAGTCGCAGCTGAAGTGAGCGGGGTTGACGATGGTGTTGGCACGGTGATGCAGACCCTGAAGCAACATGGGCTCGACGAAAATACAATCGTCATTTTTGCTGGTGATCAGGGCTGGATGGGGGGCCAGAATGGTTTCTTCGGCATGGGTGACCATACTCGCCCGATCGCCGCACACGACCTGATGATGCATGTTCCGCTCATCATTCGCCATCCGAATCGAATTCGTCCGGGAGAATCGGAAGCGATGGTGAGCAATTACGACTTTCTGCCCAGTCTGCTGGATTACATGGGACTTGCAGAGCGAATTCCACGGCAGCCGAAACTTCCCGGACGCAGCTTTGCCCCGATTCTGCGGGGCGATGACATTCAGTGGGACACAGCGATGTTTTACGAGATGGAAGGGTGTCGCTCTGTCCGCACGGAAAACTGGAAGTACGTGGCCCGGCGGGAACCGGACGGCCCGAGCGAATTCTACGACATGCAGAACGATCCGCTGGAACGATTTAATCTCTACGGCCAGTCGCAGTTTGCCGATGTGCAACATCAACTGGAGGCACGCCTGCACGCATTCTTTGCAACGTATGCCGATCCGCAATACGACCTCTGGCAAGGTGGCCGCTCAAAAGCACACCGCCTCGTTGCGCCCGAGGGGCATCCGGACTACCGCCCTTTGCGGCAACGCTGACACTGCTCCGCCGTTCGACAGTACCAGATTCTCCTCACCAGTGCCCACCAGTGCCCAACAGGACAGGCACTGTTTATTCCGTCTAAATTCTCAACCAGGCTTAACAGGACAGGCAGGCTTAACAGGACAGGCAGGCTTAACAGGACAGGCAGGCTGAACAGGACACAGGCTAAACAGGACAGGCATTGTTGTGTGTAGCTGTCGAGGCCCACTTGACTGCAGGATTCATTGCGAAGAACGTTGCCAGCCGACGACGACGGTTCTCCACCGCTTTTTTCGGTGTTACGCATCGCCTCAACACAGGAACCACCGCCGGACACAACAGCAGATGCAGTGTTAACAGGGAGCGACCATAACCAGACAGACTTTGTTGAGCATAAACTCACAATTTACCCCGGGGCTCCCTGAAGAACGGCCTTTGGGGGCATCGGCATTCACCCGCAAAATCTGTGGATGAACTGCTTCATCGAGCTGGTCTCCTACGCCGAGATTCATCCATTTTTTCGTCGCTTCTCCCAATATTCCTGGACAGGACATTTTCTCTCAGAGGACAGGCATTGCGAGG
>JALRDR010001150.1 GCA_023262145.1 Planctomycetaceae bacterium
GGGGAGAACTGACGACGTTGCAGATATTCGTAACATTTCTGACTCATCAGGTAGTATCCATCGCCGTGGGAGTTCCAGACGACCAGATACCACTGGCTGTTGATTTCAACAGCCCAGATGATCTCCGTTGCGTGACCGCCGCCTCGTGTTGGTGGAGAAGACATGCAGCGACGACCACCGACCTGAGTCCAACGAACTCCCCAATATGTGCCGATGTGGCCACTACCACCGGCAGCTGTCGCAACCAACATGCCTTCCCAGTCTGGTAGCTCTCCGTGCTGCGTGACCATCGTTTTTTCGATCGGAAGCTGAGAACACTTCCCGGCAAAGTCACTTGAATCCGTGCAGTATTGGTTGTACGGCCAATCTCTCTCAAAGGGCAAACCCGGAGCAACGCGCAGTTCGGGAATGCCCTCGGTCAGAAGTTGCACACCGCTCTGAATCGTTGTTCCCTGATCACGACCGACGTAACGTGGGGCAGAGAGGAATTCACTTGCATTGTACGCAAACATCTCACTCAGCTGTGGCATCTGACGAGTGCAGTGCCACACACGTCGCTCTTCGCCGTTTGCCAGTGCATTTCCCTGACAATCGTTTCGCTGTTGACGCTCCACCTGCATGTGTGGAATTGGGTTGTTGTTGGGATCCCGCAACACACCCTCCCAGCCGGGGAAGTCTGCTGCACTGATCACACCAACTTTCTGAGTTTTTCTCAGGTAGGCAACATGGGTGGAACTTGCCACCTTCAGTGGGTTATTCATCGGTATACCTCATGATATAACGTGCATGTCGCTCCGGTGTCCATAACTCCCCACCGAAGACGTTTGCCTCCTGCAGCAGCAGTGGGCGAAAGACTCGCTTCCGCGCTTCTGCCAACGCGAAGCTCATCCAGTCTGCTGCGTCAGATTCTGTCTGGATGTCACCACGCAGTAGACGCTCGGACAGCTGTCCCTGTGCAGCACGCCACTCACGCTCGTACTCGTCAAAAACTTGGGCAACATCGTCCTTCGGCACAGGATCTACAATCGGGTCCGGATCAGATTTCTTCACCAGCTCTAAGGTTCGACGAATCACAGAACCCTGGTCGAACTTCTTGACCACGATGATCTCAACCGTGCCGACGATGTTTGCGGAGAGGACATAATTGTGACTGCCGCTGATCTTTCGAGTTTCGATACCAACACCGTCAACAAAACGACCACGCAGCGTGGCTGTGTCTTGAATGTACTCGATCGAGACAGCATCTTGAGGTGAACTGATCACGAGGATCGGTTCGTCTGATGAGATGACGTACCATTCCTCCAGAGAAACGTGGCTGATTTCTCGTGGAGCTGTGTCACTTTGCGGAGTAGGCGATTCCGGGAAGTGCACAGTGTCGTCTGCCGACAAGGAGGCGAGTGCTAGGCACAACAAAATGGTAGTCATCGTAATCATCAGAACATCTCTCAGAGCAGGTTAATCATATTCGCAGTCTTGTCAGAGGATCCCGAAGTTTGCATTGCACGGGTTACCTCATACTCTGCAATCGATTTTGCCTCGGTATCAGTGAGCGTCCAGTGTTCGAGGATCTGCTGTTTCAGAGCTTTATCGCGAACGCCGCGAACACGATCCCTCGCCTCTTTTTTGGACGCCCTTACCAGTTGTGTTGCGACCGCTGCAACAGTACCCTCGAAGTTTTTTGCAGCCCTCACACGAAGCCCTGCCATGGCATCGTAACCGTCGTTGTTGGGGTTGAAGCATCGCAGTCGCGAGACCAGCGGAATCAGCAGCTCAATAATGGTGATAATTGTTGCTGCTGCCTTGGTGCTGCCGGGAATATATCCAACCCCACTTACGAGAGATGTGGCGTATGCCCTTGCTACTTTATTTGACACAGTACACTCCTATCGGGTCAACATATCCTGCACATCCACGAAGATGGGATCGAGCAGAAATCGGTTACCTGCTGACATAGTAACCTCATATTCAATGCGGTAACGCCCCGCATTGGTCAATACTTGGTGATCGTTGTCATGGCGGAAGTTATAGCCAACCGAATCGATGTCCCAGCGGCTGTCCGTCTGTAACGTGTCAAACACAACAGAACCAACTGTCAGTGTTCCACTGGTAACCTCAGAGCCGTCAACGGTCGCGAAGACTTTGTATGTGATACCACTAACAGAAGCCTGTGTCCACAGTGTGCCTGCGACAACCACGCGACCCATCACGGAAAATGACGAGTCTTCATTCACCTTGCCGTAGAATGCGTTGCCCTTCATTTGACCACTCCTGCTACGGCACCGTCTGCTTTTGTCTGAAATGTAACACTTGCGTGTTTGCTGATCTGAGCAAAAAATCTTGCACCACTGACCTGACACGCTACGAACACAGGCGGTGACGCAGGACCAGATGGTGGACCAATACCACTGTCTGCCAACGTGCGAGACGCAAACGCCCACGGCTGAAACACGCGCCCCCGCATTACGTAACGGCCGATGGTCATGGCTCAACCCCCTCAGCGCCCTGCAGTGTAATATAGTGCTCATATTTCAGTCTGAGCTTTGCCTCTCCGGTTGCGTCCAGCAGTCGCGCGTAAATCTCAATGACCGTGTCATTATCAAGGTGGTAGTACTTTGCAATAATTGCATTCACTATGCTGACCGCCGCGTTGATTTCTGCATCAGTAAATACCAACTGCTGCTTGCTGCCTGTTTCGCCGCTCATATCCTTACGTCTCCGTTAATGTCGCACCGGTCCTGTTGCCGCTGCTATCCAGTCCTGAATAAGTCACGCCATACGCCGTACCGTCAAGCGTGATCGTGTACGCCTCGGCCGCGTTTTGCGCGTTGCTGATCGCACCAGCCAGAATGCTCATCGTGTAACCGCTGCGGCTTTTCAGTTGGTCCACGATACCATCAACCACAGCCAGC
>JALRDR010001152.1 GCA_023262145.1 Planctomycetaceae bacterium
GCTCCTTTTCGGATAACGCCGCGTTGCCGCTTTCGGCGGACTGGATCGCGTTGTCTTCTTGTTTCGAACGTTTCATCGTTTCTCTCCTGGCTTAAGGTGCGAAGCCCCGAGATGCGAAAACCGACCACAGACAGCGCGTCACTGTCCGTAGCACGAGATTCGGGCATCCATCCCTTTGGATGCACCGATTGGCCGGGGTCTTCACGGGGATGGCAGAAAAAAGACGAAACAGTCTTACTCCGCCGGATCGCAAAAAATCGCATTCAATCGATGCGTGATGGGTGGCAGCCACTTCGGACGTAAACCAAGACCGTGTTCGGCGGCACAACCACGTTGTCACCAACGATTGAGAACGATTGACGGACGGAACCGAACGCCAATGAGCCGTTGGCGGACGTGTCGATAATCACGTCCCACGATCCACGCGAGTCGACGGGGCATTGGAATGGCACCTGATATGACGAGCCATTGATCAGCACCATGAGATCGTCGTCCCGCGCCGATCGTCCGTCGAGAATGAACCCGAGTGTTCGCGACCTCGGCCCAAGGTCAACCGGCCCCTGGGAACCAAACCACCGCACGTCGTCTCGCCAGAATCTTCCACGGCAGATCGACGGGTGCGACTTGCGAAAGGCAATCATGCCTTTGAAGAACTCATACACGTCGCGATGTTGTTCGAGACGCCGCCAATCGAGCCAGGTCGTTTCGTTGTCCTGATTGTACGGATTGTTGTTCCCTTCTTGCGTCTGCAGAAACTCGTCTCCCATGCGGAACATCGGGACGCCATTGGAGAGCATCAACAGGCAGATAAAGTTGCGAACCTTCTGTTTTCTAACCTGAAGAACTTCCGCCGTAAGCTCGTCCTCACCCTCAATTCCGCAGTTGTCGCTGATGTCACTCCCGCCGTCCGTATTGCCGTGACCATTGGCCTCGTTGTGCTTCGAGCCATACGACACCAGGTCGTACAGCGTGAATCCATCGTGTGAGTCGACGTAGTTCACGCTTTGCCAGGGCCGGCACGCATTGGTCCAGTCGTCAGGGAACAGATCGCAACTGCCATACAACCGCGTGATCACTTCTCCGATCAGCCCGCCATCACCTCGCACGAATTGCTGGATTGTCTCTCGATACCTGGCGTTCCACTGCATCCAGAGTGATCCGGGAAATCGGCTACCCAGCTCAAAGGTGCCGGCAGCGTCCCAGGGTTCCGCGATCAGACGCACCTGAGATAACACGGGATCTCCGACGATGTCGGCAAAGATCGGAGGTTCGTCGAGGCTGATGGACCCATCGACATTGCGAGAAAACACGGACGCCAGATCGAAGCGGAAGCCATCGACATGCATTTCCTCCGCCCAGTAGCGGAGGCTGTCGACAATCAGCCGTCGCACGACCGGGCTGGCGGTGCGGAGCGTGTTGCCGCAACCGCTGTAGTTGACGTACTTCCCGTCGGTATCTGTCAGGTAGTACTCGGAGCTGTCAGTCCCCTTGAAGCTGTACAAGGGGCCGTCCACATTTCCTTCGCACGTATGGTTGAAGACGACATCCAGGATCACTTCGATGCCAGCCGCGTGCAGAGCCTGTACCATCCGGCGGAACTCGCTCCGCTGGGCACAATGATCCGGAGACGCTGAATAAGCGTTGTGAGGTGCAAAAAAACTCAGAGGCATGTATCCCCAGTAGTTTCCATCCTGTGGATCAAACTGAAAGACTGGCATGAACTCGACAGCGGTGATGCCGAGGTCGACCAGGTGTGGAATCTTCTCAATCACACCGCCAAACGTTCCGCGATTTTCATCGCAGACTCGAGAACTGGGATGGCGAGTGAATCCACGAACATGCATTTCGTAGATGACCAGATCGGTCTCGTGTCGAATCCTGCGGTCGCCATTCCACGAGAATCGGCACTGGCATTCATCAAGCAGCGCCAGCGCCGCTCTTCCCATATTCGAACCTGGACTCCTGGCAGCTTCGCGATCGAACTCGGGAGGGAAGAACACAGACCGGGCATACGGATCGAGAAGAAGCTTCTCAGCATCGAACCTATACCGGCCGCCTTCCGCTTCTTCTGCCGGCCCCGCGACTCTGTAGGCGTAATACCTGGCGTCTTCGGTCGTGGACGCTGAAATCCGACAATGCCAAATCGCTCCAGATCGATTTCGGATCGGGTCATGCCGAAAAACAAACACTGGCGTGTCGAACTCACCGTCGCGGAAGAGAAGCAGTTCCACGCTGGAAGCATGCCGGGAATACAGAGCGAAGTTGTAGGCCTGTTCGGCAGGGAGCCATCTCAAGCCTAATGGAGACGGATCTCCGTCGGTTTGACTCCAGCAGCCGACTTCCGGTGGCGGGGTCCAGTCTTTGACAGGAGTTCTGCAATGTCTGCAGGAGTAGGCGACAAACGGCATCTCGAGGCTCACGGCGATCACTCCCCGCAGGTCGAGGGATCGTGTTCTCCGCCTGCATTCGATTCTCTGATCCATCGCGAGGGCTCAAGGTCAAATCGTTCTGCGCACTCCAGCGAGCAGAACACATAGCGCGTGCCATCACGGCTCCGTCTCGCCGCTGCACCTCGTGGAGGAATCCACATTCCACAAACGACATCCTGTGTACTCCCATCCGTCGGCGTACTGCTGGCCGATGAGGTGCTCCGGCAGAAGACAGACGGTTGCCGGAAATGCTCGGTTCGATAGATTTCGAGCAGCGTGGCGATGAGCCGTCCGGGTTCATCATCGTAGACGACGCGAGCGCCGGTCTGTTTGTTGCAGGCTTCCAGAATGTCAGCCACGATGCCGGTAATCCCTCCAGTTCCGGTGAGGACGCCGATCAGCTTCCCTTCGTCGTAGGCAATGGCAAGTTCGCCCAGCGTTCCTGTGCTCCCTCCCACAATGACCACGATGTCGCTGCTGCGAATGTTGACGACTTCACGGCCCATCAGTCCGCTCCCGGTGAAGATCAGGACATCGTGGGACAGAGTGGGAGATTCATACTTAAAGGCATGTTCATCGAGGCTCAGGGCTGGGGAGATTCCAATCACCGTCCCGCCCCGGTTCTGAGCCCCGCGCGCCGCAGCCAGTGGCAAACCAGGACAGGCACCGGTAATAACCACACATCCCGTGTCGGCAATACAGGCCCCGAGTTGTTCCGCCTTCTGCAGAAACTCGCGGGGAATGTCCGCACCGGCTCCACCCATGACCCCAATCTTCAGCGGAGATGTCTTGCGGCTTTGTTCGTTCATCACAGTCCACACTTCAGTCTTAGGAGAAATACGCCTTGACCACATATTGGCTGAGCATTCGTTGCGTGTTGAAAAACGCTCCATTCAACGCAATCGCATGCCGCATGATGTCAATGAATCGGTCCCGTTGATGGCAGTACGCCGGTATGACATCGTACTCGAGTTTGTCGTAAAGTGACTGGGCGTCACGTATGCCATCTGCGCGGTGAGTCGGATCGATCGCGTCTTCGCCGATCGCCCAGCCTGTGAGACCTTCAACACACCCCTCCA
>JALRDR010001197.1 GCA_023262145.1 Planctomycetaceae bacterium
GAGTCGTCCGTAGCTGCCTTCGAGGTTCCGCTCAAATACGTCAGCCATTGCCACCAGCTTGAGCGGACCATTGTCAACCGCAAATGCATTGGTGACTGCACCAGTTCCACGACCTCCACACCCCACAAGCGCCAACTGGATCGTGTTCTTTTCGTCGGCCCAGGCCCCCTGAGCAATACCCGTCAAGGTCCCCGCAGTTGCCGCGGCAGCAGTTGAGGTTTTCAGAAAACTACGGCGTGAGTTGCCGGTGGTGGATTGAGTCATCAGGAAGGCTCCATTGTGAGACAAATCATCTCGGAATGATGTGGAGTGGAAAATGGTGGTGAGCAACGCCACAGGAAGTGCAGGGTTCCAGCGATCGCAGCAAGCTGCCTCACCAGGCCGAATTATGACATTCCCATCCCGGAAACGGAACCGGAAACGATGACCAACTGATCTCCCTTTGTCGGAATGATCCTGAGCTTCAGGAACGTCGCGTTTTCCAGCGAGTGCCAGCCGAGGCATGACTTGTCGGCAGCGGCCAGCCCATACCTCAATCCGGCTTTCTGCTGGCACTGACCTTCTGTGCAGCAAACCATGACGCATCAGACATGGCATGCACGAAATCGCCTGATTTGTGAATGTACTGCGTCAGGAAACTACGACTGTGTTGCCAGGTATTGCTCCTGAGGAAAAACACATTTCTGTCGCGCGGGTGCAAGCGTCAGCTTGGTTGCAAGTAAGGGAAAGCGGGAACGGGACTGAACGCTCTGAGCATGGTTTGGGCGGGCGACTGTGAGTGCCCATCAGCGTTGGGCGGGGGGAATCACGCAAACCGCTGCAGTCGACGCGCAACCAAGGCAAAAAAAAACGCGTCCCGGTTGTATCCACGGGACGCGTTCTGCATTGGGCAGAGGGGGAATCGAACCCCCGACACCAGGATTTTCAGTCCTGTGCTCTACCAACTGAGCTATCTGCCCGGCAAACATTCACTGAGATGAGAAATCTTCTTCCATCAGCGAACGCATTTTGCCTGAGGGGCGGGAGTCTAAGGGCTTTGCCCCGCGATCGCAAGGCCACGCTTCCGCTTCCCACAAAAATCGGGAGCGGCTCAGGGAACGACAGCCAGAGCAATCGACTCAGGTGCCAGGATCCTCAGATTCAACAACCATCACCTCAATGACGAAGCCTGCCCCGCCGCCCATTCCTGCACCCGGCATTTCACCGCCACCAAATCCCGGCGGACCTCCGCCGTTGCCAGCGGCACCACCAACAGTTCCGGGCTGAATCAGGACGTCGATGGAACGTCGGATGCCTGTCGTGGTGGTTTTGACCCCGTCCAGCCAGAGCAGCTGACTGGCGGCATCAGCGTACTTGATGCCTGCCGATGAGGATTCGTAATGCTTGAGAACGGTTTCCTGGTCCTTTTCACGTTTCGGCGAAAAATTCAGGCGTGCGTAAGAGATCCGCGTAATTGCGACGCCATCTGTTGAGCCGCCCAGATTCATCTGGCCGACAAAATCAAACTCTGCTCCACGATGTGCTCGCACCGGGAACCCTTTCACATCCGGCTTCAGTTTTCCG
>JALRDR010001217.1 GCA_023262145.1 Planctomycetaceae bacterium
CACGCCGAATTGTTGTACAGCGTGCCTGCGGAGCGGATGGGATCGTGGGTGTGCATGACTCCGGATGGCCACGGCCGTCTGATCGTTTCAGACCAGTACGGTGGCCTGTATACCGTGACTCCACCGGCTATCGGTACAGACGACGAGATTCGGATTGAGCCAATTCCGGTTGAGGTCGGGATGGCTCAGGGGCTGCTTTGCGCGTTTGACAGCCTTTACGTGGTGACCAACAGCGGCGATGAAACAAAAGGTGGGCTTTATCGTGTCACGGACAATGACGGTGATGGGCAGTTTGATAGCTCCGAGCGAATTCGTGCCCTGCAGGGGGGGGGAGAGCATGGTCCTCATGCCGTGATTGTTGCTCCGGACAAGCAATCGCTGCTGATTGCCTGCGGCAACCATACACCGCCGACCGAGTTTTCTGCATCTCGGGTCCCGCAGATCTGGGGTGAAGATCAGTTGTTGCCGCGAATGTGGGACGCGGGGGGGCACGCAGTTGGCAAGATGGCCCCTGGTGGCTGGATTGCTCGAGTCAGCCCGGACGGGAGCGAATGGGAACTGGTGGCTTCCGGTTTTCGAAACGAGTATGACATTGCTCTCAATCCAGCCGGAGAGTTATTTACTTACGATGCGGACATGGAGTGGGACGTCGGGACGCCGTGGTACCGTCCGACTCGCGTCAACCATGTGATCAGTGGTGCGGAGTACGGCTGGCGTTCCGGCACCGGCAAGTGGTCGGAGTGGTATCCGGACAGCTTTGGGCAGGTCGTGGCGATTGGCCCGGGGTCACCAACCGGGATTACGTTTGGCACCGGGGCGGCATTTCCTGCAAAGTATCAGCAGGCGTTGTTCATCTGCGACTGGAGCTACGGCGTGATGTACGCCGTGCACATGACGGCGGATGGAGCGAGCTACGCTGGTGAAGCGGAGCGTTTTCTGTCAGCGGCTCCGTTGCCAGTCACAGATGTGGTCATCAATCCGGCTGACGGGGCGATGTATTTTACGATTGGCGGACGTCGCACGCAGTCCGGGCTCTATCGTGTGACATACACCGGTGACAAGTCCACTGCGCCGGGAGGGGTGCAGCAGGATAAGGGGGCAGAACTGCGTGCTCTTCGGCAGCAGCTTGAGACACTGCACCGAGTGGATGCGAATGCGGTCCGGACAGCATGGCCGTACCTGGGGCATGACGATCGCAGTATCCGCTATGCAGCTCGTACCGCGATTGAACACCAACCGGTTGAACAGTGGGCTGAGCGAGCATCATCAGAGGCAGGATCTGCTGATGCAAGGATCAATGCCCTGCTGGCACTGGCTCGCTGTGGCAATACTGAACATCAGTCGGCTTTGCTGGAGTCGCTGGGAGGCCTGCGGGGGCAGCAACTGTCTGAGCGTCAGACGCTGGACGCGCTGCGCGTGCTGCAGCTCAGTTTCATTCGGATGGGCCGGCCTGATGCTGACATGAGTAATGCAGTGGCGGAGCAGCTAGGCCTGCTGTATCCCGCCAAATCCACGGAGCTGAATCGTGAACTGTGTCGCCTGCTGGTGTACCTGAACGCCGAAGGGACAGCAGCGAAGACACTTGCGCTGCTGGAGTCTGCTTCCTCGCAGGAAGAGCAGATTCACTACGCTCTGTGTCTGCGATGTTTCGAAGGCACGTGGACTGTTGAGGAACGCACGCGTTATTTCCGCTGGTTCCTGCAGGCGGCAAGCCTGCGTGGAGGCGACTCGTTTTCTGGCTTTCTGAAGAATATTCGCCAGGAAGCGATCGATCGGTTGTCAGAGCAGGATCTTGAGTCGCTCGCTGGGATTCTTGCCGAGCAGCCTCAGGGGGACCAGCCGCTGGTGGATGCTGCTGCCCGGCCATTCGTGCAGGACTGGAAAGTTGACGATCTGCTGCATCAGGTTGAGGCTGGATTGCATGGTCGAGATTTTGAGAACGGTCGCCGCATGTTTCAGGCTGCGGCCTGCTACAAGTGTCATCGATTCGCCGGTACGGGTGGAATTGTCGGACCTGAATTGAGCGCGGTGGCTCGTCGGTTCAACGCTCGAACTTTGCTGGAATCAATCATTGAGCCGGGAAAAGTGATCTCCGACCAGTATGAATCGAACATCTTTGTACTGGATTCCGGGCGAACGGTTGCCGGACGTGTTGTGAATCTGAACAACGATCAGTTGATGGTCTGTGAAAACATGCTGGAGCCAGGGAAACTGACCAGTATTCTGCGAAGTGAGATCGAAGAGACTTTGGTCTCGAAAGTTTCTATGATGCCTGCCGGGCTGATCAATCATCTGACGCGAGATGAGACGCTGGATCTGCTGGCCTATCTGCAGTCCGGCGGAGACCCGCAGAGCGAACAGTTTTCTGATGGAGATGACAGGATGGTGGCGGAATTCAGCGAAGCGGGACACATTCTGGATCCGCTCGATGCCGTGCAGTCTCGAGTGCAGGAAGGCAAGGCGGTGCTGCTGGACATTCGTGAGCAGTCGGAATGGGATGCTGGTCATCTGCAGATTGCAAAGCTTGTTCCGCTCAGCGTGCTGCGAGGTGGGGATGTGGCAGGATTTGTGGACGGGCTTCCGAAGGACAAGCCAATCTACCTGCACTGCCGGTCCGGCCGTCGAGTTCTGGCCTGTGCCGAGATGCTCAAGGACAGTGGTCTTGATATTCGGCCATTGAGTGCTGGTTTTGATGAGCTGGTAGAGGCGGGGTTCGCGCCGGCGGAGTAAGTTCATCTCTCCCCGGCGGTCAGGGTGTGCTATTCTGACAGATGGCAGACCGGAAAACTGATCAGCTCTCCGCGGTGCTGATCAGCGTTCCGCGGTGCTGATCAGCGTTCGAATCTGGCCGAAAAAGCTGCGGATTACGCTCATTTCCTGTTCCAGATCCTGCAGTTCAGTATCGGAATCGCGAAGTTGCTGCATCCGGCGGGAGAGTGTGTGCCAGGCCGGGGAATCGGGCTGTGGCACGTTCAGGTCTCGTGCGTTTCCGCGCACCATTCTGAGGCAGTCGATCAGTTCTCGCAGAAAGATGCATGCTCTGGAAACGCGTTCTGAGTCTGCATTTGAGATCAGCCCTGCAATTGCGGCCTGCCGCAGAACTTCGAGTGTATTGGGGTGTTGCAGTTGCGGGTGTCGGCTGCCCCAGACCAGTTGCAGGGCCTGCACAGAGTATTCGCAGTCGACGAGGCCTCCTTCGCTCAGCTTGGCATTAATGCTGCCAGCTCGCACCAGCTGGCGAATCTGTCGCTCACGCATTGCGTGCATGGAGTCAAAATCGAATTTCTGCAGCTCATAGCAGATTCCTGTGACGGAATTTCGGGCTTTGTTCTGGAATTCGGCTGGGCCCGTGAATGGGCGGAAGCGAACCAGAGCCTGTCGTTCGAATGGCCATGCAGGGCCTGCAGGTAAGAAGTAATCAATCAGATTATTCAGCAGAACGGCCATCGGGCCGGCCTGTCCGTAGGGACGCATACGCAGGTCAAGCTGAAAGATGCCATCCTGGGGCGCTTCGATATGTCGACCCAGGGAACGCACGATCCTTTCAAAAAACTCGGAGTTACTGATGGTGTCAGGGCCACTTGTCTGGCCTTCGGTTTCGTAAAGCAGCAGCAGTTCAATGTCGGAAGCGAAGCCGAGTTCAATTCCACCGAATTTCCCCATCGCTGCAATTGTCCATGGGCAGATCGCCTCTGAGTGGGGGGCCAGTGGATTTCCGAACTGCTGGCTGAGTTCCCGCCACGCAATCTGCACTGCCTGATGGATGATGACTTCCGCCAGGTCGGTGAGTTCTCGTGAGAACATTCCGAACGGTCTGCACAGCCCCAGCACGTGACGCGTTTCAATTCGGAACAGATGTCTGTCCTTGAACTGATTCAGGATCACCCATGGCCGGGAACTGGAATCGGCAAGCAGGCTGGACAGCTCTGTTTCAAGATCCGTTCTGGTTGTTGCATCACTGAGAGCTTCCGGGGCTGTGAGCAGTGGCAGGAGTTCCTGCTGAGGCAGTCGCAGGAATGTCTTCCAGAGGTACTGACTCATCCCCAGAACGCGAGCGACATTGGGAAGAACTCCGGGCTGCTGGAGTGACTGCACCTGCTGTTCCCATTCCTGATCAGGTCGCAGTCGCGCAACGAGCTCACGAAAATGCAGCAGTGCCTGCCATGGTTCACTCGAGGAAGGCAGCCAGTGGGTGAACTGTTTGATCAGTGTTGCTGCAATGCGGAGTTCTTCCTGGCGTTCGCTGCTGAGTGCGGCAGTTCCGTCGGTTTCCCGCACGAAGATCCGGTCACTGACTCGGATTCCGTCGGAACGGATCACGGCCCGCTCGACTCGAAACTGGCTCAGGGAAAGGGCATTGAAGAGTTCATAGAGAAATCCCTGTGAGTCATGTCCTTCGATTCGCAGTTCAGTCTGTCCGGACGCTTCGTGCTCAAACAGTTCCACGGAAACCTCCGTTTCCGAGGGATCAGTAATGCCATTGGTTGATGGAACGACACTGGAACAGAATCGGGAAATGAGTTCATTTCGGACGTCTTCAAGTTCCAGAGCTCTGGACAGTTCTCCGAGGCGGCAGGTTTCCTGCTGCAGAACCGCTTCGAGTTCCCTGATTGGTTTGTCAACTGTCGGGTTCAGAATGAACGAAGCAATGAACTGCCCTGCCGGCAGGGATGATCCGGATGGAAGTTGTTCTGTCGTTGCATCTCCGCTTCTGATATCCAGTTTGTGGATTGAGAGCAGGCCGCAGATCACTGAGAGCCAGCCTGGAAAGCTGGTTCCGGCGATCAGCAGTTTGAGCAGCCGTGAGTCGTGTGCAGCTGCATGAAGCTGAAGTCTGCAGCCACCCTGCTCTTCCAGTCGTGCCAGCAGCGGTCTCAGTTCATCATCTGCTGTTGCATTGAGGGCATCTCGTACTGGAGCGGCCTCCGCGGGCGTAGATTCCTCGGCAGCATTGGCAGCCTGCATTGCCCGGGATGGCTCTGCTGGTGAGAAACTGCGTTCAAAAATAGCTCGGACGGTCCTGCGATGTTCCTCAAACCGATCCATGAAGGTCTGGGCGTCAGGGTAATCCAGACGAAAGGCAAGCCATTCGAGCTGATGGGTGTCCGTGGGAAGTTCATGGGTCTGCTGGTTGTGCAACAGCTGGAGAGAATGCTCAATTGTTCTCAGGAAGATATACCCGGATCTGAGCTGGCGATATCGGAGCGCATTGATGTGTCCGAATTCCGTGAGCCGGACCAGGGCATCCAGGGTGTTGGCGCTGATGATCCACGGTTGTTCCGCACCATGCATCAGCTGCAGGCTCTGGACAAGGAACTCAATATCCCGAATGGAACCTGCTCCGAGTTTTACTTCGGTCGTCAGCCGACCACGTTTGCGCAGTCTGGCCTCGATGCGGTCTTTCATTTCCTGGATATTCTGCAGCACTTCCGCAGATGACTGGGTGAACAGCAGTGGCCTGATATGCGACAGGAATTCATGTCCTGTATTTGCATGGCCGGCAATCACGCGTGCTTTCAGCAATGCCTGTTTCTCCCACAGTTCTGCGCTGGTCTGCAGGTAGTTCCTGTAGGCTGCAGTGGTACTCACCAGTGGTCCGGCATCTCCCCATGGGCGGAGTCGCAGGTCAACGCGGTACAGGAAGCCCGGGGCGAAATCTGCAGTGAGCCCATTAATCAGTGACTGTGCAAGTCTCTGGAGCTTTGGCCCTTCTTTGTCTGTCACGAGGGTAAGATCGATGTCAGAGCTGTAATTGAGTTCTTCGCCACCAAGTTTTCCGAGGGCAATGACGGTGATTGAGGCCTCCGGCAGATCGCATTCCCGGCATGCTTCACGCAGGCAGCACTGCACCATCGCATCTGCAAGCAAAGACAGCTGGAGTGTGATAAAGCGAAGATCCATGAGTCCGAAGGCGTCACAGATGCCAATTCGCAGCAGTTCACGGCGTTGATAACGACGCAGGCTGGCAAGCCGCAGACGCTGATCAGGAAGCGAAGGGAGTGGGCTGCTTGCTTCACTGACAAACTGCTCCCGATCCTTGGTGTCCGCCGTCCGACCATCAAGAGTGAGTTCAGTGAGATACAGCGGGTCTGCCTGCAGCGTTCTGCTCAGAAATGGACTGGTGCACGCCAGGCGTGCAATGATCTCGATTGCTCGCGGACTCTGATTGAACAGAGCGAATGCATCAAAATGTTGTCTGGCAGTCCTTACATAGTCTTCGAACGACTGCAGGACAGTTTCCTTCAGGGGAGCTTCCTGGAGTACACGGAGTAGTGTGTTATACCAGGCGGGGGTCTGCTGGCTGAAGGTTTCGGCAGCGGGATTCGATGCTCTCCACCAGACAGAGATTCGCTCCACGCACAGCAGAGCTGATTCGGCATCGGCGAACCCGATTTTGCGCAGGCTTTCTGCTGAAAGCAGTTCTGCGGGCGGTTCCGCCCCCGGTAAATCGGATTGCGGCATGGAATGCATTCCCCCGATGGCGACCGAAGCTCCGCTGGCTGGCAGCCGGGACTGTGTTGAAGCCCTTCAGAAAAGGAAAGGCGAACCCCATATAGCATACTGCCAGGGCAGTCGCCATATGGGGCTCAGTCAGTTGGAAAGGGATTTGAAAACGACTTTCCTTCCTCAGGTTGTCTGTTCCACCGGCGTCTGCGTTTCAGTGCGAATACTGATTTTTCGAGGCCCTGATTCTGCGGTCCTCTGCACGGTGATTGTGAGCACGCCGTTGGCGAGTTCCGCATCGATTGCTGAGTGATCCGCACCTTCTCCGAGTTTCAGGAGTCGACGAAACTTCCCGGCTGGCCGGTCATTGAAAACGCTGCGGACGTCTTCAGTCCGTGGCAGTGATCGTTCCCCGGTGATCACCAGGGTGCCGTCCTGAACTGTCACATCGATGTCAGACTCGTTGACTCCCGGGAGATCTACCTGGACAGTCCAGCAATGACTTGATTCCAGCACGGACATCCCGGCAAATTGTCGGTCCGCACTGGCGGATGTTCCTGAAAAGGCGGAACGGTGCAACTGGTTCAGTGAACCATCAAACGCGTCGATCAGTGAATTCCATGACATTTTCCTGTCTCCTGTGCGAAGCAAATTCAGAAAACGCCGGCCGCTTGATCACCCATGTGATTGCCTCGGCGAGTGCGAAGATGTGCTTGCATCTGGCGTGCCGTTTTGGCGTTTTCTGCTGTGGAATAGTCTTAAGGTGTTATTGAGGAAAAGTTTGTGATGTTTTTAGGAAATTCATTGGGGTCGCCATTGGTGCCATAATGGCATTTCTACGTAGTTCCTGGTTGGTGTCATTGTGGCAGCCTTGTCGCCCTTTTGGATTCTATTGCATCGGTTTCGTTGTTAAACTGCAGGTCCTGCCCCGCTCTTCGCCTGCCGTGGTCCTTGACTTTCCTGCCTCAGTCACTTCGGGTGGTTCCACAAATGAGTCCACTGCTCCCGCGAGTTGCGTCCCTTTCGGCTCATCTGTCAGTGTTGCTGGCAGCTCTGGTTCTGTCCGGGGATCGATATTGCGTTGCTCAGCAGAGTTCTGACGCGTGGGCTGAAGTCATCAGTCCTTATCTCCAGCGTTACTGTCTCGAGTGTCACGGGGGCAAGTTGAAGCGTGGCAATCTGGATCTGAAGGAGTTTGCGGGTCCGGAGGATGTGGTGGCTGCTTTTCGCGACTGGCAGCATATTTCCAGCTTTGTGATCAACGGAGAGATGCCGCCTGAGGAGTCGTTGCAACCCACTGTGCTTGAAAGCCAGCGATTTGTACGTGAAGTGGATCAGATTCTTGTGCAGGCGGCAGCGGCCAATGCTGGCGATCCGGGTGTGGTGCTGCCGCGTCGGCTTTCTACTGCCGAGTTTGATCAGAGCATCACAGGTCTGACGGGACTGTTGCAGCGGTTTACGGCAGATTTTCCGGTGGATCCGGCGGGCGGTGAAGGGTTTACAAATACAGGTGAGGTCCTGGGAATGTCTCCCAGTCTGGTTCGCAAGTTTCTGCAGGCCAGCCAGCGGGTTTCAGAGCATCTGGTGCTGCGAAGGACGGGGCTTTCTTTTTCTCAGGAACCTGTGACATCCTACAACGAGCGGCGGAAGCTGACCGAAGATGCGTTGATTGACTTCTATCGCGAGAATACTCCGGACATCAATGAGGTGTTGCGTATTGCAGGGCAGTCTCAGGCTGCCGGCGGACTGCCAGAGACGACCAGTGCCACCGGGTATCAAAAACTTGTCTCGGAATACCTGTTGCAACTTGTTGGCAACGACGAAGTCCCGTGGAGATTTCGAGAAGTGATGTCGAGGTGGTCACAGGATCGCGGTGGCGCAGAGTCAGTCCGGGATCTGCAGCAGCAGGTTGCGTGGCTGCGACAGCAGCTGTCTTTTCCTGAGGGGGAGCTGATCCGCTCCAATGCCGGCAACTGGCCCATTTCGCATCTTGACTACCGGGAACAGGTGGCGCAACGAC
>JALRDR010000055.1 GCA_023262145.1 Planctomycetaceae bacterium
GCTCATCGATCGTCGCCCCCGCGAGTGACAACAAACGCGTAATCAGCAGTTTCTCATCGAGCGAAACGCCGGCGATTGGGCTGCAGAGCAGGGCACTGCCCCCACCGGAAATCAACACCAGACACACATCATGCGGACCACAGGCTGCCAGCCGACGAATGATCTCCTGCGTACCCGCAACAGCGCGCCCCGTGGGTTCATTCACACCGGCAGGACGTGCCGGGTGCAGATGAATTCGTTCCAGCGGACGTACACAATCGTCCGGGATATTCACCCAACCCTCCAGCCGTTCGAACCACTGCGTTCCCTGCAGAGCCTGCTCCACGCCGGCGGCCATCCCCGCGCCCGCCTTACCCGCACCCACAACAACCAGCCGACTGTCCTTGCTCAAAGTGAAGTTACGTCCGGCGATGGTGAGCACATCATCCACAACGTTGATTGTCGAATGAACAGCCGCACTGGAATCCGCCGCAGCCACCGCTGCACTCCAGATTTTCAGAGCATCTTCCCGGAGCTGCATGCGAATTCCTTATTCCTGAAATCACCCGGCCAGCTGTATTCTTCGTCAGGGCTGATCCGGCGTGGCAACCAGCTGCTGCAGCAGCCGAATGCTCTCTTCGACCAGTAACTCCCCGCCACCAGGCAGCAACGTGCTGTTGTTGGGTTCATATCCTCCACCGGCATATGCAGCTCGAGTGGGCACGTAATATGTTTCAACACAGTTGCTGAGTTCGATGAGCATCGTCGTACGAAAAGGACTGGCCCTGCGAATTGCCAGCCCCAGTTCAACGAATACTTCACCCGGCAGACAGACGATCGCCAGCTCCTTACCAATGCTGATGGCGTGGATGCGCACCGGCAGCGTATCGCCAACGCCAGCCAGCGTGCTTGTCAGTGCAGGAGAAAGTTCGCCGGCGTCAGCTGCCAGTCTCGGATTGTTGCGAAGCTGATCCAGCATCATGACTCTGCGGGCACGTACGTGATCATCAAAGCTCACCGTTTCACCGGCAGCCACATTACGGAGTACCTGCAAGGAATCCGAGACAAGCTGAGAATCAGCGGGACGCAGGGGCAGGTGCACCACACGACCGGCGACACGTAATTCTGTGTCTTCCGGTTCACTCAGATGCTGCAGTCCGGAAACAATCGTCTGCCCCAGTGATGCTCCGATCATTGCGGTCTGGTTGCGTTCTCCCCCGTCGGGGTTTACGTGGTTGATGTCCCCACAGCAACCGGTGCCAAAAATTGAGATACTCTGCGGTCCAAGCGCATCGCGAATGACTCCACCGATTGCCCCCGGGAAATCCGCGCTCCAGCGGTTTCCTCCGACAGTATCCAGGTGCAGTGCAAAATTGCTGAGCACGGTCTGGGGGCCGCCATTGTCCGGCCGGAGCAGCAGCAGTGGTAACTGGGGATCCTCCGGGCCTGCCGAACGCAGCGTCTCCGGATGCTTCAGACCAACCCATGTGCGAACAGAACCGTCTCGCTGCAGAAAGCGGCGATTGAAGGCAACGGGCGTCTGCTGTTCCGTCCAGCCAGACAGCAACTGCACCTCCTGTGCTGATGCAAACGCCTGCACGGCGCACTGCACTGTGCGTTCGACAAGTAAGGCAATCCAGCGGATTCGAAACGTCTCCGGCGACTCAGAGATTTCAGCGAGCGGTGGCTGGCCGGCCTGCATCCACGCAGCAAATGCAGCGGCGTAGTCAGGCGCCGTATGAGTGTGAGTCGCACTCAACACAATATGATCGGCGGACATCCCGGTCTGCTGAGCAACCCGCTGCCGCACCGTTTCGTAAAAGTCCGTCGTCACTCCAATCAGATCACAGACAATCAAAGCAGCACTCGTCTGTCCCTGACGCAGCACCAGAGCACGCGTATACAGCGGGTCGAGTTCTCCTTCCGCCAGTCGCTCGTGGAAATACCCGGCCATCGGGTATCCTGGCGGCGGTGTAATCTGAATCCGGGAGACACCGGCCCTGATCGGTATCGGCTCAGCAGCCACCAGGCCTGGCAACAGAACGCTCCACAGCACAGCCAGCAATGCACCTGAGTAAGGCATCAGACAGTTCCCCGCTGAAGAAATTCAGATTAAATCTGAATCGAAGTCATCTGCTGCTGCACGATCGATCTGAGTCAGAAGGCCGGCAGCAGCGAATTCAATTGATTCACGGCACGGGCGACGTCTTCTCCGCGCTGATCACCACCGGTGCGTTCGGCACAGACCCACAACGCGGCCCCCGCCTCGGTGAGCACAGCCAGAACCTCCTGCCAGTCCACAATCCCATCACCATGAGACACTTCAATACCACCGCCGTCCACATCCCGCCGTGCATCACGCATGCGAGCATAGCCAACATGCTGGTAAAGATCACGGAACACGTCGACCGGATTGCGCCCCGACATCACACAGGTCGCCGGATCGAAAACCAGTCCCACCGGCCCGGATTTGACATCAGTGAGCAGACGCCGCAGGCGTGCGGTATCATAAGCTGACGGGATCAGTTGCAAGGAGGCCCCTTCACGACCGGCCACGGCAGCCATATCCGTCAGCACCTCCAGCAGGTGTCGGTACTGCTGAGCTTCGGATGCCTGCGGGACTGCAGCACCTGATGAAGCAAACGAAAAGGGATTCGTAAGCGAATTGACGTCGTGGTTGGAAGCTGCGTGCGCAACAGACTCGGACTCATCGTCCGGATCAGGAATGCGTCCGACCCGGACCAGTATTTCTTCAGTTCCCAACGGTCGCGCCAGCCCAATCGCAGCCCGCAGCCCATCCAGCCGCTGATCCAGATACAGGGGTTCTGCCAGAGCATGCCGACTTGGAAACATCAGCCCCGCGACACGCAACTGATGCTCTTCCACGAAGTGTCTCAGCTGTCGCAGACCGGTCGCTGAGAACTCCTCCGCCCGCACTTCCTGACGCACATTCAAACGCAGACCACGCACGCGATTCTGTGCCGCTCGTGCAATTGCCTGTCTGAGATTCGTGCCGAAATCTTCTGTTGCTACAGCCAGTCGCAAACCCAGCATGCTCAGCCTTCTGCCTGCTACAGCCCCGAGTAACCAATCGCCGGACAATCGGCAATCATAGTCCCCCTGTGCATGAAGAGTACACGTCCGGCGGCACAAGTCGACCCCGGAGGGCAGAGGTCTCAGTGCTGAAAACTTACTGCGGTTAACTCCGCCTGCAGCAGAGTTGTGCAATCGTTGCAGGCCATGGCACAACTCGACAGCGAACGAGACAAAAGCGTTGCGCCCCAACGCTGTCGGCGGAATTCTGCCAGCAGCAGTTCATAAAGACGCTCCGAGGGCAGATCGTGCAACTGCATATTTGCCTGGGCCAGCATGTCACAGACCGCTTCTCCGGCACATGTATTCATCAGCTTCAGAATCGATTCTCGTGGCAGCTGCGTCATTGAAACACCCTGACCTCAAATTTTGGCTGATTGTATCGTCCTTGCTTCAGGAGCCCCGGCTCAATCCCACCTACCGAGACCAGCAGCATCCGGCTGCACAGTTGTCACATTGCAGAAACTGTGCCAGTAACTGCAGTGGACTCGAAACACGTCGGCAGGCAGAGAAAACAGGTCGATCGCTCCCGGAATCCAATTTTCTGCGGTCCGGCAACATCCTCACGGTGTTATCCAAACTACAGCTGTTGCCATCAATCTGAAGACGCAGCAACCGGACAGTAAATGAACCGTGAATGCACAGCAGGCAGCGGCTGCAAAGCAGCACTCCTGAACTGGCCCATCGGCTGCGCCCGCGAACCTGAACAACCTTCGCTCGCAACTCAGACTTTTGCGACCTGACGCCTGTGTACCTGTTGACAGCCCTTGAATTGAAAGTTAGCTTCAAAAGCATGGCCGTCCGTTTTTTCATCCTGCTGCTCATTTTCGCGCAGCTTCCCGTTCTGCCTCGCGTCTTCGCTGACGACGTGAACGGGAATGCATGCGATGGTGTGAGCATGCCTGCCATGGATGATCAGGATGCAGCGATTGAGCTGGAAGTCGAAGAAGACGACCTGCATGGCAGCTGCAGCCGCGGGTGCATGAATCTGCTCATCCATGCAGATTTCCACACGACTCTGACCGTACTCCCCGGTATGCCGCTCCGGGTGGACGAACTCTACAGCAGACCACCTCCGGGCTGTTGATCAGCTGTTGCCGCTGCAGATGTCAATGCTGATGTATGTCCGGTTCTGTGCCAGGAACTGCTCGTACTCCCGCATCAGTTCCTCTGCAGCAGACTGGTTGTCGTACACAACCGTGGCTGACTGCTGATCCAGACGCTTGTTTCCGACCGGATGCTCCGGTTCGGAATGTTCTCCCAGGACCGCAGCGTGTAATCACCTGCGCGATGACCGGAACAGCCGCAGGGAGCGACGGGGTGGGTAGCCCACAGATCACTTCAGCGATATTAAATCCCGCGTCAGCCCATTCAATGGACAATGCTGCGGCCGGGGTACGCGCCGCAATCTCCCACGCAGCCCATCTGCTTCCCAGTCAGGGGCCGATTGAGGTTTTTGTCCATCACAACACACTGCACGCTTTTGAGCATCTGCCGTTTGAAGATGCAGTTGTGACAGCCCGGCAAATTTTTGGGGCAAGCCCATATCTGACGGAACAGCGTTATCGGCAGGAGCTGACCTCAGGTCGCATTCTGTGGCAGGATCTACGGGAGATCCTGCGGGATGAACCGGGACAGTATCCGGATCTGCTGATCGCCAGTCTGGGAACACGTTACGAATTGCGTCTGGCCCTGATGCAGACTCCTTTGATTGCTGGTTCTGCGGCCGAGCTGGATTGGATGCTGGAAGAAGAAGACAGCCTTCGTACGTTTCTGCCGCATATTGCCGAAACGCGGCGGGAGCAGATGCGTCGAGACTTCCTGCGTCAACTGGAACATGTTGAAAAAGCTTCGACAACGGCCAGCACGGCAGATCTGCCGCAGATTCCGCTGCCAGTTCCGGATGTGGTGGACCCGCTACTGCTGCAGTCGCTCTGGAGCGTTTCGCGGCAGGCAGCATTGCATTTTTGCGGGGAAGATCTGCAGCATGTCCCCGACGGCATCCTGACCAATCCGGCTGAATTGGCGCAACAGGTGAATGACCTGCTGATCCCGTTCTGTGCAGCCTATCTTGATCAGGGAATCAGCAACTGGTCGATGCC
>JALRDR010000056.1 GCA_023262145.1 Planctomycetaceae bacterium
AGTCTGTTTCTGCAGAGTCCCAGGTTTCTTCCGGAGGGAAACCCGGGCAGCACTGCGATTGTCAGTTTCCGTCTGCAGAGACAGGCTTCAGGACGAATGGAAAGACTCGAATCGGTGTCCCGGGTTCGTGGTCTTTCTTGTATGCCAGCTGTGCAGCCCGGTCTGCGGCGAACTGCAGGCGAATGAACTCCAGACCGCAGTAGACATCAATGTCTGCCTCTGCTGCCACGTCAGCAAACATCTCGCCAGCTGAAGCAGCATGGCGTCGCACGCCGTGAATGCTGCGTTCCCGTACTTTCACGCCGGCAGCCGCCAGCTTGATCAGTCCCTTGAGGAAACGTCCAACTGTTGTATCGGCACCGGACACCCTCCAGAGTCGCTCCCACTCCTCGTGAGCTTCCCAGTAGAAGCCAAGGTTGAAGAAATCAAGACCCATCAGGTAGTTGCGATTGAGATGCCAGTTTTCGTTGCTGAGCGCCTTGGGGCCCTGTCCGGGAGTGTGCTTGCGACCGTAACTGTGACCTTTGGGGTCACGCATCGGGTGCGGCATTCCGGAGCCGGGATAATAGGTGTAATCGGGTACCTGTTGAGTAGGATAAAGACGCTCAATGTCGGCTTCTGCCGTGATCATATGCAGTCTGCTCCGTTGTTCGGGTATCATGATCTTTTCGTTATAGTGTGCGGTCAGGGGCACTGCAGCGGCACTGCAGCAGGATGTTCGCGGCCAGATTTACCCACAGATCCATCAGGCAGATGCATCAGGCAGATCCATCAGGCAGGCTTTTGAACAACTTACTGCGGCCGTTTCGAATCCTGAAGCGGCGTTTCCACAGTCCCCGGAGCCGTGCGGCGAATTTACACCTTTTTTTGGGGATTTCGACAAAATCTTTGGTGATTTCGGCAGAAACTCGCGTGCCATTGGAACGGCCTGCACTCAGTTTTCCAGCGGATCGCAACTGATGCAATCCCTACAGTTACTGCCTGTAGTTTCGTAAGCTATTCAAATTACGAGGGTTAGGGCTCGATTTGCAATTGCCGGAATGGGCGAGGAATTTCACAGCTTCCGGTCGTGTCGGTGGAGGCTGAGAGCTTTTGGATGGTCTGTTTTTCCACTTCATCGCGATCATCAGGAACAGGGCACGAATGTTCATGGTTTCGGCTCGGATCTGAATCACTCTTTTCCCGATCCGCGATCACTGGAAGGGTTGACCTGAGGAACGAGACATGTTGATGCGAATTCAATTACCTGCATTACAGCTGGCCTTGTTGTGCGTAGTGAGCGGCTTTCCGCAGGGGTTTGCGGCAGACAACGCTGCCGGTGCTGCCAGTGTCGCTGCCGCGACATCACCAGGCCACACTGCCGCTGCTGCACAACCCAATATTGTGCTGGTCTTCATTGACGACATGGGGTGGGGAGACCTCAGCTGCTTTGGTGGACCAGCGGGGGAATCTCCGGAAGTCGACCGGCTGGCTGCCGAAGGGCTTCGTTTTCATCAGTTCTATGTCAATTCTCCCATCTGTTCACCATCCCGAACAGCGATTACCACCGGGCAGTATCCACAACGCTGGAGAATCGGCTCCTACCTGAGTAACCGCGAGCACAACCGGGAACGAGGAATCGCACAATGGCTGGATCCCGCAGCCCCGGTGCTGGCTCGTTTCCTCAAGCAGGCCGGATATGCCACAGGCCACTTCGGGAAATGGCATATGGGTGGGCAGCGCGATGTGGATGACGCTCCGGCAATCACCAGCTACGGTTTTGATCGTTCGCTCACAAACTTTGAAGGCATGGGCCCGAAGCTATTGCCGCTCACGATGAAACCGGGTGAAGACAAGGCCGGCAGGATCTGGGCCGGGGCGGAACGCCTTGGTGCCGGTTACCGCTGGATGCAGCGTTCAGAAATCACCGGTGGTTTTGTGGATGCAGCAATCGAATTCATCGATGAGAGTCAGGCTGCAGGGAAGCCCTTTTATATCAATGTCTGGCCTGACGACGTGCATTCACCATTCTGGCCGCCTGTGGATGACTGGGCCGATGGGAAGCGCGGGCTCTACCGCGCAGTACTGCGGAATATGGATCGGCAGTTTGGAAAACTGTTCAGCCGTATTCGCGATGATCAGCAGTTGCAGAAATCGACTGTGATTGTGTTCTGCTCGGACAACGGTCCCGAACAGGGGGCTGGTGTGGCCGGACCATTTCGCGGCTTCAAGACGCATCTGTTCGAGGGTGGGATTCGTTCTCCGCTGATCGTGTGGGGGCCCGGATTCGTCAAGGGGGCCGGAACGATCAATCGATCCTCTGTCCTCGCTGCTGTGGATCTTGCCCCCTCGCTGTTACAGCTTGCCCGGATCGCAGCGCCCGCTGAAGTGCAGTTTGATGGGGAGCCGCTGCTGGACGTATTTCTGGGAGCGGAAGGCAGCAGAAACGCTCCCATTATGTTTCGCAGACCGCCTGATCGCGATTCTTACTATGGTGTCGACGACCTGCCGGACCTGGCAGTGCGCAGCGGCCAGTGGAAACTGCTCTGCGAGTACGACGGGACCGATGCAATGCTGTTTGACCTGGACAATGATCCGGCCGAGACACAGGATCTGGCCCGGCAGCATCCGGAGATTGTGGCGCGGTTGAGTCGGGAGCTTACAGAGTGGCACCGCTCGTTGCCGCAGGATCACGGCGCGACGTTTCGGGAGTAAATTCGTCTCCGCAGGGCACCTGCGACTGGGCAGAACTGACTGCGAGACTGGCAAATCCTGAAGGGCAATCATGGCACAACGGTGGCTCATTATCGACGGATACAACCTGTTGCATGCAGCGGGATTAATGCGTCCGCGGATGGGTCCTGCCGGCCTTGAACGTGCGCGGCGAACTCTGGCTGGGCGGCTGGAACGGGCTCTGAATGAGCAGACGCTCAGAAATACAACAATCGTCTTCGACGGGCAGGGCCCAGCTACCACGGCAGCAGAAACCGGAGGTGGATCACAGCTGCTGGACTCCTCACTGACGATTCAGTTCTCGGCGGCCTCAAGTGACGCAGATACGGAAATCGAGCAGCTGCTGGCACACCACAGCAGTCCATCGCAGGTCGTAGTTGTTTCCTCGGATCACCGCCTGCATAAGGCTGCAGCGCGGCGAAACGCGGTGTGCGTCGACAGTGAAGAATTCCTCGATTCGCTGCAGGAGTCAGCGGAACCAGGTGGGTTGGCTGGCGGGCTACGCCGCTACGGGCGGGCGCAACGCAGCGAACAGCCTGACACGAAGGAGCAACAGCTGCTGGAAGCCGAATTTCTGGAAATCGATCCGCAGCAGCTGGAGGCTGAAGAGCGGGAGCGAACTCGTCGGGAACGCAGTCGTGGACTTCACAAGAGGCGCGATGATTGAGCAGAAAAGCTGTGAATTCTGTCGCGTCAGCCTGCAAATCTTCCCGAAATCTCGCAAAAACCCTCCTCTTCCCCGTCTTTCCAGCCTGTTTTCCCGTGTCATCAACCGCATAGCGGTCTGAATCAGGGTAGGATTCTGCTTGCGACAGGCGGGCGGCAGTGGTGAAACTTACGATACAGAAACAGCAGAGCTCGGCATCTGTCGTCGCGTGACCAGCGTTGTCACGTGGCCATACCTGTCGCGCGAACATTACTGCGCAGTCCTCCAGCGGATTCGTTGTGTGCCGCCGCTGGTCAGTGTTTTGATTGACTCGATGTGGTTCCGGAAGGTTTTTCCATGATTCGTCCGTTTGTGTTGCATCTGCTGCTGCTCGGTTTTGCAGTCATGCATGCTCCGGTCACCATGGCTCAGGGGCTGATTTTTTCATTGCCTGAGGACGGCTCATACGTTGTCTACGAGGGCACTTTGTCTCAGGGTGTATCGGACGACGATGAGAATCCGCTCACCTGGGAATGCGAATTGTCCATCAAGTCCGTCGGGCGACAGGAGGCAGAATACGAAGGTGAACTGCAGCCATGCCGCTGGATTGAAATTCGCACTGTGACTGGAAAAGCCGGTGCCGCCGGGCTGGATCCGGGCCCGATTGGTTCACGTGTCTACAAGGTGCTGGTTCCGGAAAGCCGAATTATGGCCAGCAATGTTGACGGTGCTGGTGTCCCCAATGAGATGCTTCCCATTGTCGAAGGGGTGCGACGTCTGGGTGAGGAGGGGATTCAGCCCATCCGCACCTCGGCCCTGCGCTTCTATCCCACCATCAGTCTGATCACCAGCTATCCGGATGTACAGACGATTGCCACCAATGATGTCCCGGAAATCAAGATGCAGCGAAGCAGTCTGTCGGCTGTTCGCCAGCGTGGGCAGGTTGTCCTGGAGAGTGATTCATCACGATCAACAAATGAAGGTGAATTCTGGGTCTCCAGGGAGGTCCCATTCGGGCTTGCTCGCTGGACCGTGAAAGTGACCACAGAGCAGAAAGATGCGACGGCTCCCCGCACAGAGTTCGTCACGACGGTCGTGAAACGGCTGGACATGCAGCTCAAGGACTTCGGCGACAATGCGGAGAGCGAGCTCGTTACGCAGTGACGGGGGATTCTTCGGAGCGGCAATGGCAGGTCGATCAAGGGCAGTTGTGGCCGTCTTGTAAATCGGCGGTAAGCTGCTGGCAGCCCCGAGTTTGCAAATGCCGTAAGATTCCGGGTGACACCTTGTCAGGCGTAGCCGACATGAGTATCATCCGCGATTCGCCTGTCAGGGCCGTGCGGTGATATGGAGATCATCATTCGACGCCCTGCAGTGACGCCCAGCCAGTCCTGCGGACCGGTATTCGCAAGCGGCAGACCGGTTTTCACGCCACTGGTGTTTCGTTCCGTCGACGTCTGATCAGGTCGATCGTCCGGAAACGCAGATCAGCTGTGAATCTCCCTCACGTCGATTCTGGATTTGCGTCACATACGGGTGAACAGAGACGGCTGCCGAACTGGTCCGGATACTCTCGGGATTCGCGTTCCAGTTGCACGAACATGATGTGTTCGGCCGCAAAACGCAGGCGGTCTGCTGAAAGTTGAAGTGTTGGAGTGTTGGAAGTTGGTCTGTTGGCGGGTGTGCAGGGTCTGGCTTCCCGCTCCGGGTAGCCTGCTTTCTGCGGTGATTGATCGTCAGCAGGCAGCAGGCAATAGTCTGCCGGAAATAGTGTACAGTTGGGGTTGTTCTCGGCGTGATGAGTCGGGTGGGTCGTGGGTTAAATTGGTGTGTTCAACGATTGAGTCTCCGTGTTTGAGTCCATTACACAGAGTTTGAGCGATGCATTGCTGTCTTTCCGTGGTGTCGGAAAGATCAGTGAGTCCAGCATTCGTGAAGGCATGCAGCAGGTGCGAAATGCACTGCTGGAGGCTGACGTTGCGTACGATATCGTGCAGGATTTTGTCGCCCGCGTTACCGAGAAATCAGTAGGTGAGCGGGTTCTGAAGTCGTTGCGTCCGGAAGAGCAGATCGTGGGGATCGTCCACGAAGAACTGATTGCTCTGATGGGCCCGGTGGATCATTCCCTGGCAATCCGACGAGACGGGCTGAGCATCATCATGATGTGTGGTCTGCAGGGTTCGGGAAAAACGACCACCTGCGGAAAGCTGGCCCGACGTCTGAAAGAGTCAGGAATTACGCCGTTTCTGGTGGCTGCGGACCTGCAGCGTCCGGCGGCGATCGAGCAGCTCAAGGTGATTGGCAGCCAGATTGGCTGTTCGGTTTACGCGGAGGATCCTGCCAGCAGCAACCCTGTGCAGGTGTGCCGCAATGGGGTGAAGGAAGCGAAGCGAACGGGTGCTGGCGTCGTGATTCTCGACACCGCCGGGCGTCTGCACATCGATTCTGATCTGATGCAGCAGCTGCAGCAGATCGATACCGCTGTGGGTCCGGACCAGGCATTGCTCGTCTGTGACGCGATGACCGGGCAGGATGCTGTCAACAGTGCCCGGGCCTTCAACGACGCTCTGGAACTGGACGGGGTCATCCTCACCAAGCTCGACGGTGACACGCGTGGCGGTGCTGCACTCAGCGTCAAAGCCGTCACCGGGGTGCCGATCAAATTCATCGGTGTTGGTGAACAGCTGGACAGGCTGGAGGAGTTTCATCCGGACCGGATGGCGGGTCGAATTCTGGGCATGGGTGACATTGTCTCCCTGTACGAGAAAGCTCAGCGAGAATTCGACGAAGAAGAAATGCTCCGGCAGCAGGAGCGGATGCAGAAAGGCAAGTTCACGCTTGAGGACTTCCGCAAGCAGATGCGGCAGATTCGCAAGTTGGGCTCCATGCGGGACATCATGAAGATGATCCCGGGAATGGGATCGATAGCCGATCAGATGGGAGATGCGAATCCCGAAGGGGAAATGTCTCGCATTGAAGGTATTATCGACTCCATGACGCCGGCGGAGCGTCAGAATCCGGACCTGATTGATCGCAGTCGTCGTTCGCGAATTGCCCGCGGCTGCGGGATGGAGCCAGCTGAAATCAGCAAACTGCTCAAGGAATTCGCTGGTATGGCGAAGATGATGCAGGGCATGAGCAACATGGGGCTCAAGGATCGTCTGAAGACGATGCGCGGCCTGACTGAAGCGGGGATGATGAATCCCGGGGCAGAGCTGGTTGAGAAGAAGAATCGCAGCCAGCGTGGGCCTCGTGACACAGCTATCGCTCGAGAGAAAAAGAAGAAGCAGAGAAAAGATGCTCAGAAGGCAAGGAAACGGAACCGAAAACGCTAAGATGCGCTGCTCAGGGTTCGCTGTGGCTCCGCGTTGAGCGGGTCAGCGGAACCTGCAGCACTTGTCGGGGCTGGGCGGTTAACCAGAAAAGAATCCAGAAAGAAATCAGTAAGACTGCAGTTGGTTGAAGAAGACCGGTCTTTTGACGGGCCGGAAGCAATATAAAAGTGAGTGCTGTGTAGCCAGGCTCACAGAAGAATCATGAAACGTGGTGTCTGATAGGACCGCATCAGTGCTGCGCAGAAGTTTTTTTGCAGGTCAGGAGTAACAATGGCTGTTCGTATTCGCATGAAGAAGATGGGACGAAAGCATCGCCCGTTCTTCCGCATCTGTGTGATGGATTCTCGAGTCGCCCGAGATGGCAAGGCGATTGAGGAAGTCGGTTTTTACGATCCGATGGTTCATGACAAAGCGTCTCGAGTCAAAATCAATCTTGAGCGCGTGGACTACTGGTTGTCAGTCGGCGCACAGCCAAGTGAAAAAGTGAATGCTCTGATCCGCAAGGTGCGTACCAACAAGTTTGGCAGTGCCAAGGCGCCTCCGCCGATGCAGGCTCCCAAGGAAAAACCTCCTGCTGAAGAGCCAGCAGCAGAAACTGCCGAAGCTGCAGCAACTGAAGAAGCCACCACGGAAGAAACTTCTGCTTCCGAGTGAGTATCGGGGGCTGAACAATGAGTGCCGCTGAGACTTTTCAGCCGTCCGAATCAATCCGGTTTGACGTGCTGACCCTGTTTCCCGAGATGTTTCATGGCTATATGAGTCAGGGGCATCTCAAGCGGGCGATTGAGCAGCAACTGGTGGAGATCCACCTGCACAATTTCCGGGATTATGCTCCTGGCAAACGGCGGCAGGTGGATGATCGTCCCTTCGGGGGCGGTCCTGGGATGCTGATGATGTGCCAGCCAGTGTTCGACTGTGTCGAAGATGTGCAGCAAATGGCTGCCGGGCCGGGGCGTCTGCTCATGCTGACTCCAACCGGCAGAAAGCTGGATCAGAAACTGGTCGAAGAACTGGCTCAGGAATCTCGTCTGGTCGTCCTTTGCGGTCGATATGAAGGATTTGACGACAGGATTCGTGAGGGGCTTGAGCCGACAGAGGTATCAGTCGGAGACTTCATCTGCAACGGCGGTGAAGTGCCGGCAATGCTGATCATCGATACGGTGATTCGCCTGATACCAGGTGTGCTGCATGATGAAACAAGCAGCCGATACGATTCATTCAGTAATGCGGGACTGCTGGAGCATCCACAGTTCACCAGGCCTCGGGAATTTCGCGGAATGCTGGTCCCGGACGTGTTGCTGAATGGGAATCACAGGGAAATTGAGGAATGGCAACGGCAGGAGAGCCTGCGACGCACAGCCGAGCGTCGACAGGATCTGCTGGCGAAAGAGAAGACAACAGAGTAATTCGGTTGATGAACTGCTGGCACATCCGCCGGCTGCTTCAGCACCGCGGCGTCGCAGACCTGTTCTCGCGATTCTCCGGAAGTGAAACAACCTGCTCTGTCACCTGCGGGAAGCCAGATTTCTCGCTCGAACTGGTTCACACATCCGGTATCATGCGGATACTGAAAGGGATCTTTCCATGCGAAACAAATTGATTGAAAACGTTGAACAGTCCAGCCTGCGGGAAGACAAGCTGCAGTTTGCGATTGGTGACACTGTTGATGTGCACACTCGAATTCAGGAAGGCGACAAGGAACGCATCCAGAAGTTTTCTGGTGTGGTCATTGCTCGCCGTGGTTCCGGCACCCGTGAAATGTTCACCGTTCGCCGAATCGTCCAGGGCGAAGGCGTGGAACGTACGTTTCCTGTGAATTCCCCCAAAGTGGCTGCGATTGACATCAAGCGACATGCTCGCGTTCGTCGTGCCAAGCTGTTCTACCTCAGAGATCTCACCGGCAAGGCCACACGTCTGCGTGAACGCGGTGCCAAGCCATGGGAAATTGAAGCAACGAAATGATCTGCACCGGGGAACTCCAGCGGTCCCACAGGAAGTGAATTCAGGCCGCCAGCTCTGTTGAGTTGGCGGCTTATTTTTTGTGGCTTCCTGGACATCGCTGGGCAGGACTTTCCCGGAAGGTCGTTCAACGCCCTGTTGGGAAGGATTCCTGCCACGCTTCCCTTCCCGCCCGTTACGGGAGCTTCCATTCAGGCTGGCCAGTCAGCCACTTCTGGCGGTATTTGCCGTGCGACTGTCACGGGCTTCGGGACACATGCTGTCTGCTCCTGAGCCATTGATCCGGGCAGCATGGCAGCCCACTGGGCAGCGTGCCTTTGCAGTCACAGCAGATCTGAATTCTCTGGCGTCCGGCGACCGGCCGGCGGTATTTCCGAATGTTCTGCCAGTCAGCCTGCGGGGCGTGATTGGTTCGCAGTCGCGGGATCTGGTGTCGGGATTCTGACTTTGAAGGCTGTCTGGCGGGTGATTCCCGCTGTTGTCGGCCATTGCCTTCCGCGTACTGGATCATCAGAGCATGCTCGAGGGAAAGTCAGAACGCTCACTTCGCAGAGGCTCCGCAGAGTTGATCGGGGAATACGCCAGGTTGCCGCGGACAATTCACCTTCTTTGCCTGGGTTCGCTCATCAACCGGATTGGTTCCTTTGTCATGCTGTTCCTCGCGATCTACATCAGCGAGGAACTTGCCTATGGCGACGAGTTTGCGGGGTATTGCCTTGGTATCTCCGGTGTTGGTTCGGTCCTGGCAACGTTGCTGGGGGGACAACTGGCGGATCAGTTCGGCCGACGAATACTGTTGCTCATTTCATTGTGTGGTGGCGCGATACTGCTGGTGGTACTCAGTTGTGTGCAGGCAGCATGGCTGTTTGCATTCACTCTGTTCAGTTTTTCTCTCGTCGCTGAGATGTATCGTCCGGCGTCGGCAGCAGTCGTGGCAGACGTCACGGAGGAGTCGGTTCGCCCTGCTGCGTTCAGTCTGATGTTTCTGTCCTTTAATCTGGGATTTGCACTCGCGCCACCGATCGGAGGCTGGCTGATCTCATTTTCATGGGACTGGCTGTTTGGCATCGATGCGTTTTCAACATTCCTGTTCGGAGCGGTGATTTATGCATGGGTCCCGGAGACTCGCCCTGGCCGCATCGCCGCAGATCCGGGTCAGACAGTTCTGCAGACCAGGAAGCAGACAGGTTCAGGTGTCTGGCATGACTGGAAGTACATTCTCAGCGACTTCAGTTTTCTGCTCTTCTGGTGCTACTGCCTGCTGAGCAATCTGGTGTTCATGCAGGCGTTCATCACGCTGCCATTGTTTCTGCGCAAGATGGGATTCAGTGAACAGGACATTGGGCTCGTGCTATGCATGAACGGCGCACTGATTGTGCTCCTGCAATTGCCTGTGACGCAGTGGCTGAAGCGGGTTTCCTGGTTGCCTGTGCTGCTCATTGGGCAGGTGCTGATGGCAGTGGGATTCGGAATCACTGCATGGTCTGATCATCTGCCATTGCTGATTCTGAGCATTGTGCTCTGGACCCTCGGAGAAATCCTGCAGGCTCCGGTAAAGCCGGATCTCGTCATGAAAATGGCACCGGTTGATATGCGAGCGCGTTACATGGGACTGTTCCAGATGTCGTACTCGGTCTCCATAGCCGTGGGAGCGCCGCTTGGTGGCGTGGTGCTGTCCCGCTTTGGGGGCGACGGGCTATGGGGTGGATCAAGCGTGCTGCTGCTGCTTGCAGGGATCAGCTTGTTTCCACTTCAGCGGAGGCTGCAGCGGCAGCATCAGCATGCACCCGCATTGACGATGAACTGACGCATGCGGCCATTGACGGGCATCAGGGGTTATTCTCTTCCAGCGCTCGTTGCCGCAGCAGCAGTTCATCGTTAAGAGACTGCTGCAGTGCATAGACACGTTCGACGTTGACACCTGCCGGGCGTTCGTCAATGAACCATTGGGCATCAAAGATTGCCATTCGCAGGCGGCCCGTACGAGCGCGGATTTCGAGTCGTCGGGCACGATAATCGGGATTGTCAGGAAAGAGCTCGACCAGCGTTTCCAGGCAGGAAAGCACCGCTTCATCATCCCGGCGACGTTCTGCCGGGTGAAGCAGATTCAGCAGCATGCGTTCGATGATCTGAGGCGTTGTAGTGGCATCGCGAAAGCGAGGTTCATCCGGAAATCCGGCGCCCCGAATCTGGCGGGAGACGTCCTGTTCAGAGAGCCGTTTTCCGCGGTTGAAGACATCAATTGTAAGTTGTTCCTGAGTCTTGTCCGTCGGGATGAAACGCGTCACGAAGTGCCCCGGCAGACCGACTCCCACAACCTGCAGATCCAGACGTCGCGCCAGCTCCATATAGAAGACCGACAAGGAAAGCGGGATTCCCTCGCGGTCGTCAATGACTTCATTCAGGTAGCTGTTGGATGGAGTGTCATATTCGATCCTGCTGCCTCTGACACCCAGTTCACTGAAGAACCATTCATCAAGCTGCAGCAGTCGCTCGACTTCAGACTGCTCTGCAGTAAATCGCTGCCGAACTTCATCTGCCATCCTGTCCATCCGCTCGAGATAGGCACTGACTTCAATGTCGGGATTATTGATTCGAGCAACAAGCAGGGCTGACAGCAACAGGTCCGGTACTTCTGACGACAGTTCCTTTGCCAGTTCCTGACGCACCTGGTGCCGATGCAGATCGACGGCCAGTCTTTTCAGCTGGGCTGCTTTTTGTTCCAGCTGAGCAGCCTCACGATTCATAAAATCGACTGCGGCAGTGCCCAGCGGCAGCAGTTCCGACCAGCGTTCACTTTCCACCGGCTGATTCCACGGAGACGAATCGGAGAACACGCGTAGCTGGTTCAGATTCTCCGCCGATGGAGGTGATGGCAGCAGTTCAGTGCCGACAGCAAACCGCCGGAAGTCGGCAGCTGTTCCTCGGAAGGATGCCATCCCGACCAGTCCGGATGGAATGACATTGTCTGCCGATTCCAGTACCAGCTGACCATTGACGAAGCACTGAAATGAACCCTGCTGCAATCGGACAGTCAGTGTATTCCATTCGCCGGGGCGGTATTCAGGGTGCGGTTCATTGTGCAGGATCGTCCACGAATTCACGTCCGGACCGTCGAATCTGGTGAGCCGCAGGTTACCCGCACTGGGGTAGAATCCATAATGACGATTGGCTCCGTCAGAATGAAAGACAAGCCCTGCTGCGCCTGCTTCATCTTCGAGGCGGACCTGTACCTGAATCTCATATGGTGCATTCGGAAGTTCCAGCTGATTCAGACAGAGCGTGCGACCGCCAAAGGAATTGCCTGTCCCCCTGGCGAGTATTCTGCCAGCGCGCTGCCGCCAGCCACTGCCAAAGACCGACTTCCAGATCTGCTCATCAAGGCTGCCGATGGTGTTCCAGCGTGACATCGGGATGGGGTTGGGATCGGCCAGCAGATCATTGAGCATACGAACCGGGACCGCAAACCCCAGCTTGTCCTCCAGAGCCGATTTGCGAGTCACGATTCCAATGACTTCACCCTGCCTGTTCAGAACCGGCCCGCCACTGTTGCCACGCTCAATACTCATCGCCAGCTGAATCATTTCGACACCCTCAATCTCCTGGTGTCCTGACACAACTCCGGCCACGATGGCGTTGCGAAATCCTTCCGGATGCCCCATCGCCACAATTTCGGATCCCTGCGCGGCTCGTTCTTCCGTCGATAACTGCAATGCCGGCAAATCAGTCTCCGCGACTCGCAGTACCGCAAGATCCAGCTGACTTGAGGAAGCATGTACCTCCGTTACCGCAAGTTCTCTGCCATCCGGCAGCACTACACGCACGGCACGACCGTCGCCGATCACATGCCATGCCGTGGCGATCAACCCGGAATCCTGAATTACAAATCCAGTACCAAGGCCCAGTTCCCCGCCGGTGCGATCACTTGAATGGACAACTACCAGGGATGGTCTGGCCAGTTGCGCGAGCTGCTCGGTCGAAAGTGTCTGCGGGCTGTCGAGCTCGTCTGCACAGGCCGGTCTCTGCTGCAGCACCCCTGCAAGTACGCAGAAAAACAGTATCGTCGTGAGTTTTTTCAGTCGCTGATGCATCGCCGCATTCCACAGAAATACCGGATGGCCAGAACCGCCTGCAGACTGCAACAGGCCTGCAAATACCGCGGGATCGGTCGGATGTCCGAGCGGGCCGATGGCAGTGTACCGCAGACAGGGCCTTCCCGGCAGTCAGTTCGCACCGTTGCTGTCATTGAGGGGACGGCAAAGCAAACGTACAGATGCCGGGGCTACGCGAATATTGAGCGGAGGAGAGGGGCCGGGTTCACCATCAAACTGTGACAGCGGAGCCCCTGTTACTTCATTCTTCAGGGTAATGGTGACCCTCTGCGCATGCAGAACAGTCACCTCACTCGCGCGTGGTCGAAGCCGAAAGAGCACACGGAACGCGTGTCGCAGCATCTGCAGCCGGCTGGTGCAGTGAACAATTCTGACGTGCAGAGTGCCGTCATCCGGACTGGCTTCAGGACTGAAACGCAGATCGAATCCATAACGCGGAATGTTTGTTACCAGAACATGGCAACCTTCCAGCACTTTTCCGTGTTCGTCGGTTCGTACCTGATAGCGATGCAGTGGCTCCAGTAACAGCGTTCTGAATACTGGAACCAGATAGTCGATGCGGCTGATATTTCGCGTACGGTTCTGATTGACCAGCTGGATCACCCGGGCATCAGGCCCGCAGCTGATCATCAGCAGGAATCTCTGCTGCTGGACAATTCCGGAATCGAAGATGCGCACGAACCCCGTTGCGATAATTCTTCCGACAGTCCTTCCGCAGCAGGGGATGCTGAGGTAGCGAGCAACAAGGTTCTCGGTACCCAGCGGCAACAAGGCCAGCGTGGCAGTTGGGTGTCGATCAGCCACGCTGACAAGAGTCCCGTCACCGCCGGCTGCCACCAGACAATGCAACCGCGCCGCTGTTTCCGGTTGCTGAACATATCGATCCAGCAGGGAGCGGTTGGCAAACATGCGAACCTGAAAACCATGCTTCCGAAGGGTGCGGATCAGCTGCAGCAATTCTCGGCGTCCACGCCCGGAGCCGGACAAAGGGTTTCGCTGTATCACGACAAGGGGGTTGCGCACAGCCACGAGCACTCCCTCAGATTGCGGGTTGGCGGCAGATCCTGACGCATCCGCTCCGGCATCTGCCTCTGCGGAAGACTGCTCGGAGCGGAAAAATCAGCCCGATCTCGCAATGTCCTCAGGGACGTGAAAATCGAATCAGATGCTGGTCACTGCGGACAAACAGCCCTCCGTCGCCAACTCCTGGACTGCAGAGCACTTTCTCGCCCAGATCGAGTTCAGAGATGATTGTGCCGCGATCCGGCTCCAGTTGCACAACAAAGGCTGTACCCGACTCATTGAACGCATACAGATGTCCTCCGGAGACCACCGGGCTGCTGCTGAACGGTCCGCGCAGGCGAAGTTGCCAGATCCGATTGCCGTCAAGTACGTCACCTGCACTGAGAACTCCGGAACTGTTCAGCACAAGACATTGCCCGTTGTAGACAACAGGACTGGCTGTCGCCGGTGCCAGATTTGCAGCGTTCCACAACTTCTCAACCGCATCGCCGTTGACCTGCAGAGCAGTGATGCCGTTGGAGGGAACGAAGATTGTCCCGTTCGCGACTGTTGCCGAGGGGATCGTTGCCGCTCCGCCATCGAAATTCCAGACAATACTTCCGTCCAGCGGGCGCACAGCGGTCAGTCCCTTTGAGGACTGCAGCAGGACCAGTGATGTTTCTTCGGTCTTTCCGGTGATGACCGAGGGTGATGTCCAGTTGGCAGCGCGAGGGCGTTCCAGTTGCCAGCGCGTCTCACCTGTTGCCAGATCGACTCCACAGGCAAATGCTTCTGCATCACTTTCCACCTGAACAACAAGGGTGCTGCCGGCGATTACAGGCGATGATGACATGCCCAGACTGTTGCTGGCATTGGGAAACTCACTGCCGAGGCCGCGGAACCACAACAGTCGGCCACGCATGTCTGTGCAGATCAGGTCATTGCTGGAGAAAAACGCCACAACTCGGCGACCGTCCGATGCCATGGTCGGTGTTGCGTTGGCCATTTTCTCATGTGTCATTGTGCGACCAATGGCCTTGAACTGGCGGTGCCACTTCTGCTCGCCGGACCTGGTGTCGAAACAAAGCATGTGCAGCCTGTCCTGAAAGTACCCGGAACTGCTGGATACCAGGACATCCGTACCGACCACAATCGGTCCCGACAAACCACGACCGGGAAGCTCGGCTTTCCATGCAATTGTTGACCCGCTCAGTTCAATGGGCAGATTCTCACTGCCCGTGACCGAGTTGGTCGCATCGCCACGAAACTGCTTCCAGTCCCCGGCGGTCAGGCTTGTGGAGATCAACAAAGTGAAGATGACAACGGTGATGGTTTTCTGAAAGATCGCCTTCATCGCGCGTCCTCCTCTGCATACACATTCTGAGCAACAGCCTGACCGGGAAGTACGCCTGCCCCGGCGGAATCACTGACACGAAGCTGAAACTGATACTTCTGAGCCCAGTCCTGAGTCTGCTCGTTCTGACACAGTTTGACCACCAGCTGATTCGGCCCTGCACTCAGTTCCACCGGCACCACGTACTGATCCATACGAGTACTGCGGTGATACTCTTCGCGCTGGAATACCAGTTTGCCATTCACCCAGAGCTTCCAGGCATTCGGAGTACCGAGGCGAATCTGCAGAGACTGTTGTACCGGGCTGTCCCATGAACTGGTGAGGTACATCAGGGAACCCTTGTAGTTCTCCAGCTGACCAGCGATGTCCACGATTCCATAGTCATCTTCAGACTGCAGAACCTGCCACTTCACCGGACCGTTCATGCCTGCATATTCCGCCTTGAACTCCGCAGAATTCTGCAGCTCTTCTTCGGGAGCAAACACCTGGGCAAACCCTTTTTCTTCGCGGTTATCAAAGGGGCCAACCACGTTCCATGTCGTCACAAAGCCAAAGTGCTGACTGATGTCCACCACCTCGCCAGCGGCCCGCAGTCGCTCTGCAATCCTGCTCACCTGATCCTCGTGCACTGCACCTGACAAGGCGCGGCGATAAAGGGAAACCGCTTCATCTGCAGCAGCAGCGTCAGCTTTTTCCAGCAGCATGCTGACCGCATCACGGCGGAATTCCTGGCTGGCATCCATCAACATCGCGGGAATGAGACGCTTCTGCAGTCCGGGGTCCTGCTGCAGCAGGCTCTCGTAAGCCAGACGGCGTGCCTGACTGCTGTGATTGGTATTGAGGATAAAGTCTTCCAGCTCTGTCGCCGGCAACTGCTTCTCCTTTTTTCGAACCTGATCCGCAATCTGCTCAAACGTGTTACGCAGCCAGTTCTCTCCTTCAGGCGTCGCATCCTCAAAGCCCATCAGCAGTGGCATCAGAGATTTGTCACCGGCTGTGGCCAGAGTAATCACGGCCTGCTGATTCTCTTTGCTGCCCTGACCGCCCGCTTTGGCAGTTGCCAGGATGCGCACTGCTTCGTCAACGGCATCACGAAAGTCGCGCGCCGAAACCGGCGCTGTGATGAAAAATGACAACAGTAACGCTGCGAAAACCTGCGGTCTTCCCCGATCAAAGCGTTTGTTCATCATGAGATTGCAACTCCACTGGAGCATGCTGGCTGCCTGCAGATCCCCCGTGGATCCACTTCTGTGTCCTGCTGCGTGGCCAGCTACTGATTTAACGGGCAGTATTGCTCTGCAGAACAGCCTGCCCTCAGATTGAATAATACCCAATTAATCCACAGAAAGCGCACAAACAGAACTCGTCTGTCAGAATTGGATCCAAAGAACTGCTCAACGGGAACGCACGCGGTAACTCAATGAAACGAAACGAATTAGTTCTACTGTCCCGGAAACAGGTTGCCGGATTGCAAAAACCTGTCATCATGAAGACATCCAGATCGTCCTCCCTGTCACCAGACCCAACCTGTTGAGATTCAGAAGCTCTGACCATGATGTTGATGGTGTTGCGTGTCGCGTATTTCCTTATCTGTGCAAGCGCGATCACTGCCTATGTCAATTCCGATACCGTCACTGGTAACGGTGCACCGCTGCCGAAAATCCTAGACTACAACCGTCTGCTGTCGTTCTTCGGTCTGCTGTTGCTGAGCCAGCTGGTGACAGTCGCGGATGTCCTGATTCGGCGAAAGCGAATCGAGGTCATTTCCGCCGTGTACTTCGGAATCCTCATCGGTGTGCTGCTGGCCTACCTGATGGTCCAGGCTCTCACTCCGCTGGTCCCCCCCGGCAACATCTATCACACCCTGGTGGTTCTGTTCTGCGTGCTGACGGTGCCTTACATCTGTGTGTCGTTGCTGCTGCAGACCAAGGACGATTTCCGATTTGTGATTCCCTTTGTGGAGTTTCAGAGAGATCTCAAGAGTGGACGTCCGTTGCTGGTCGACAGCAGTGCACTGATCGATGGGCGAATTTCTGACGTGATCGAAACCGGCATCATCGAATCACAACTTATCGTGGCAGATTTCATTCTTGCAGAAGTGCAGGATGTCGCAGATTCTTCCGACAAGAATCGCAGAACCCGAGGCCGGCGCGGCCTCGAAGTGCTGGCAAAACTGCAGCAAAGCAAACACGTGGATGTCAAAGTCCATGAAACTCAGGCCGGTGATGTACGCGGCGCTTCCACCGATCAGCGTCTGGTGGCCCTTGCCAAAACCCTGCGTGGCGGTGTCATCACCAATGACTTCAACCTGAACAAGGTGGCCAGTGTGCAGGGGATTCCAGTCATCAATCTGAATGATGTCTCCAACGCGCTCAAGCCGCGCTATATCCCCGGGGAACATCTGAAGATCCGGATCCTCAAGGAAGGTGAAGGCCCGGGTCAGGGTGTAGGATACCTTGATGACGGCACCATGGTGATCAGCGAAAACTCTGCCGGCCTTATCGGACGGGATGTCGAGGTAGTCGTGACCAGTGTGCTGCAGGCCAGTGCTGGGCGCATGATCTTCGGCAAACCCATTCTCCGCCAGGAATCATAGGCAATTCTGCAGGTTCTAGTGCACCACCAGCCAGGCAGCCTTGAGGTATTCCGATTCCGGGCAGCCGGATGCAACCGGGTGGTCCGGGGCAGCCCCGGAACGAGCAATGATCTGAAAGGATCGTGGTTCCGGAGAAACGCCCAGCTCCACAAAATCCTCCCCGCCGGACCGCGCTGCTGCTGACAGCAACCGCAGAAATTCCGGCTCCGGTAACAGCCCGGCACAACTACAGGTGAGCAACAGCCCCCCCGGTCGAACCATCCGCATGGCGAGGCGATTCATGGCGAAGTGCTTTTTCGTACCGTCCTCCAGATCACGCCGCGATGGGATCAGTTTTGGCGGATCAAGAATCACCACATCATACTGGCGGCCATTCCGCATCATTTCACGCATCCACGTGAAGATGTCCGCCTGCACAAAACGTGCTGACGCCTGATTCAGATTGGCATTCTCTCTGGCGACCTGCAGCGGGACATCGTCGATATCCACTCCGGTCACCTCAGCTGCGCCACCCAGCGCAGCAGAGAC
>JALRDR010000182.1 GCA_023262145.1 Planctomycetaceae bacterium
AAAACCCATCCGCGCGGATCTGCAGGCAGACTTCGCGGATGGGCAGTGAACTGATTCATTGGCCGGACAGCTCAGACGAGAAACCAGCAACTGTCTCCGTCACTCGATCTCAAGGTAATAGATTTCCTTGACAAAGAGGGCAAACGGATCATTCTCCCACGGGTCGCCCCCGAGGAAGTAAGGGTCAAGCCATGGATCTTCATAAGGATCTTCGGTACCAGCATATGGATCTTCATAAATGTAAGGGTCCTGGTCGCCAGTGCTTCCGTCAGGATCCAGTGGATCCACGTAACCGGGTCCCTCGTCATCGCTGACCACAGAAACATCGATCCGATAACCGATCGCTGTTGAACCTCCGTCAGCGGCCTTTCCCCGAACAGCAATCCCATATTCCCCTTCCGGCAGCCAGATAAAGATCGACTCCGTAGCACCCGCCGTCGCCATCACGGTCTGTACGGTCTGCTGATTTCGCAGATCGATTACATTGATGGCCACCTTGTCACCACTGACCTCAGACAGATTGCTGAGATCCAGCCTGAACAACTGTGACTTGAGTGACGAAATGCGACCCAGCTGAATTTCGCCGGCAACAATCTGCGCCTGCGAACTCTGCTGATCGTGAGCTGCTGCGACGGCAAAGTCGGCGGTCAGAGCATAATTGACGGGAGCATCTGCAGCATCTGCCTCCAGCTTCATGCCAACCACATAGGTGGCTCCGGCTTCCGGCTCACGAATCTGAACCTCGTATTGCCCATTGGCAGAACGATTCACCAGAGCCTCAACTCGATCACCGTTGGCATTCATCACCGCCAGCTGCACGTTGACTTCCGCACCGTCAAGCGGCGTGAAGCGGACAACCAGCACATCTGCAGCCTGCTGCGGAGCCTGAAAGCTGAGAAAGTCACGGTCGCCGGATCCAAGAACAGTACCGACCGCCTCGTAGTGAATCCCATCACGGAACCCGATGGTCGTTTCCAGCTGCGTGGCAGTAACAAATGTATTGTTCCCCGCAGTCTCACCGTCAAGGATCGCCCCGGCGAACAGTCCCGGCAGATCAACTCGGTCAGCGTCGTCGAGTCGAGCTCGTCCGTTGTAGCGACCTGCGTCATGCTGACGACCGTTTACCGGCAGCCAGTCTGATTCCGGATGGAAGTTCAGTTCCAGCTGGTAGTCACCGCTGGTGAAGTCCGAGTTTTTCTGACTGTCGATATGGACATAATAGGTGGCACCTGACTGCAGACTGGCTGAGACCACTCGCACGTCGTTGGCAAAGATACTCTTTGAGTAACCAACGGCAACTCGCCCGCCGGCCGCAGAACGCAGATCCAGTTCAGATTCCAGCAGGCTGATCCCCTGAGCACGCAAAGTTACTGCTGCCGCCGTCACTCCTTCCGGCACAACAAACGAATACACATCCGAATCAGCAGCGTTCAACAGACTGCCAGACCGAATGGCAACACCGGCAGCAGCTTCAGCAGCGTCCAGCTGGATTACCGTCGCTGTGCCGCGGCTGTTGTTTGATTGTGACTCAAACGGGTCAGTTCGCTCACCGTAGATCGCCTGAATGGCGGCAACGTCCGAGGCAGTCAGGCCGGAAACGGCCGTTGAATACTGAGCCGACATCACGGAGCCGGCAGCAGTCTGGTCGGCCAGCCCCAGAGCATTCCCGACTTCATGCAGTGCCACACTGTACAGGTCGTACGCACCATCTGCAGCGGCAGCGGAGTGGCCGGAACCGACGTTCGCGAGATACCAGTTTGTCTCTGTACTGAAGAAGATATCGCCAGACCAGGTGCCAGCGACAGCCTGTCCCGGGACGGCGTTGGCCAGAACCCCCGGAAGTGGCAGAGCACCGATGCGGAAATCTCCAAACCGCGGATCAGAGCTGGACAGACCGACCGCTCCAAATGCGTCCCCGCGGTCAGCCACCAGACCAAAATTGATGTCGGCGACCTCGGACCACGTTTGAAATGCCCGCAGAATCGCAGTCTGCCATGCAGCACGATCGGCAGACGCATCAAGCAGACTTCGCAGCTGATTGCCAGTGGCACCCAGCGGCGTTCCGTCAGCCGGGAAGCTGACGGTGAGACCGCGAGCGTCATCCCACGCATTCCCGAACGTAGTCAGAAGCTGGCGACCCTCCAATGATTCCGTCACAAATGAAGCCGACATTCCCTGTCGACGATTCCTGCGAGACTGGCGACGCAGAAACATATGATTGCCTTCCAGATGATGCGATGGTGAGAAGCAAGCAAGCGTTATCGCATGCCGCTGCAACTGGAAGGCCCAACTGCAGACCTACCCCGCCATCATTCTGAAAGTTTTTCTTGAGATTCCGAAATTCTCGCTCTGGACCCCGGCCAGAGCACACATCAACAAGTTCTTATCTACTCGTTTTTTCCAGCAAATTTGCAACTCGCATGATGGACTGAAACCGTTCCGTGCCCTGAATTGACTGCAGATCGGGATCCCTATCCAGGGTACGGCGTCCGTATCCACCGGTCACCGCACGAGCAAGCCAGCGCAAAGCTGGCTCCTGAAGTTCAGGATTCTGGCGCGCACCGACTGCATACGCACTCGCCATCTGATAACGAATCTGATTGGTCTGCAGGCCAGGATGCCGTTCCAGGACATCAAGGTCCGCCTCGGCTGACGCCCAATTCCCATTTCGTGCATGCAACACTGCACGACCAGCAAGCGCGAGCGGATACATTGGATTCTCTGCAAGGAGCCGATCCAGGACGGCGATTGACTCCTCGATTTCAGACATTTGCTCAGAGTAGATGTGTGCCATTGGTTGCAGAATCTGAGGCTGTGGCCCGTATTTCAATTCCGCGTTCTGCAATCCCTCGAGAGCTTCCTGTGGAGCAGTTCCAATCATCAAAGTTGCCTGCGCCACTGTATCGGCAGCGCCTTCGGGATTCAGTTGCATCGCACTTTCAAGGGCTTTATTTGCCTCCGCATTGCGATCTAAGCTTCTCAGAACACTCACTCTCGCCAATTGGCACCGCACTGAATCTGGCCGCATTACCAGAGCCGAATCGATGTCTTCTAGTGCGTGCTCATAATGATGCAACATCTGTCTCACGCGTGCTCTTTGGAGCAAATACTCAAAATGATCGGGAAAATCACTGACTAATGCGCTGAACGCTTTCTCTGCATCATCCAACTTTCGGCTCTTAACGAGACAGATTCCTCGACTGAACAGCACATCAGGATTTCTGTCGGTGACGCTCAACGCCACTCCGTATGATGTCGCTGCACTCTCGAACTGTCCCAGACTGTTCTGGCACCAGCCAATCAAGGTCCAATACACTGGCCAATAACTCGTGGAAGGTGAAGCACTCTGCAGAATCTCCAGTGCCCTGTCTGGCATACCCTTCCAGATCATTGCCATGGCCAGCATCAACTGTTCCTCGGAACTACTGCCACGGATGTCTGAAACAAGCGATGCAACCTGGATTTCAGAAACGTCTGCAGCCCCCGAAAAATACTTCGCAAACTGTGACTCCCGCATTCGTTCCGGGAGCAATTCGAAGATGGTCGACAGAAATGGCACCGACTGGTTCGCGGCCGATTCCGTATCACCGGCAGTACGCGGTGTCGCCTGAGCCAATGCCATCGAAATCGAAAACAACAATTCCTCCGCCTCCGTCTGCTCAACCGCTGTGAGCTGCGACCGGAGTGATTGCCAGGCTCCCGCAAATGCCCCCGGTTCCTGCACTCTCAACGCCTGCATCGCGCGATCCGCAATACCCTGTGGTGTGATCGGATCGTCAGCATCTGAGCTCACTTCAGGTATCGCAAATAACTCACTGGCTGACGTGGACACGTCTCGCAGACGATCCAGCTGCTCCACAGCGGCCAGCCGCTGCGTCTTTTCGCGGGCATCTCTCACCTTCACGCCCATGCCACCAATGATCAACGCCGCAATCGTGGCGATGACACCCCCGGTCAGCACACGCGGATACCTGCGAATGACTTTTCGCAGACGGCTTTGTACCACTGGCTCTGCAGCATGCCTGAGCGGCAGATTCTCCAGCTCTCGCCTGAGATCTTCCGCCAGCTCTGCGGCGTTCCGATACTTGTCGGCTGACTGCGCGGCCAGACACTTCCTTACAATCGCCTGGATGCCCGCTGTTGCATTGGAACGCCGGAAGACAACCCCAGCTGCCTGCTCCGCAATCACTCGATCCAGCTCAGCATCCGAATTCCCCTTCGGCGGCTCAAACGGATAACGCCCCTCCAGCAGCTCGAACATGATCACACCCAGCGCATGGATGTCATACTCCGCCTTCGCCGCTCCCGCGGTGCGATCACGCAACTGCTGAAACTGCTCCCGACAGAAGTAAGGCATCGTTCCGCCCATCCACGATTTGGGGCGATTCTGAGTGTGCCGTGAAAGATTGAAGTCAATCAATGCCGGCTCACCATCGTTCCGCAACAGGATATTTGCCGGCTTCAGGTCGCCATGCACAATGCCTCGCTCGTGAGCGTGTGCCAAGGCACGCGCCATACGCTGGAACAGCCAGAGCATGATCTCTGGCGTACTCTTGCCGGACAATTCCCGCAATGGCCCCGTACCCGCCGCATGCCAGCGCGTCAGTGCCGCCTTCATCTCATCGGTGATCACATCCACAGGTGACAGGGCGTCGTCCAGAACGGGCTGTACATCCCCCGTTGGTAACTGCTGCGTTGGTGGCGGTGTCTCCGGAGCTTCCTGGTTCATCAGCCTCAGCTGAGCTGCCTGGACCGCTGCTACCAGACTCTGACCGTTCCGAGCATCCGCCTGCTCAACATCCTTCATCCAGCGGGCTACAGTGAGTGCACCGCTGTACGGCATGCACAACACCCAGCGTCCCTGAAATTCATGGCAGGAAAACAACGGAACCACACCCGTATGCTGCAAGCGAGCCAGATGGAACTGCTCCTGCATCGGACGATCCACCACCTTGATCGCCACAAAACGACGCCCGAGCGAACGCTGTCGTGCCAGAAATACGCGACTGAACGCACCCTTGCCCAGAAACGCCAGCAACTCAAAGTCGCCAATCGTCTGCCCAACGCCGGTGTCCGCCGCTTTCGGAATATTGACCGTGGGAAAATCGTGCTGTGAACTGAGCAGCGAGGCGGTGGTGGGATGATCAACCAGCACCGAATCCATCGCCTGCATGTGCGTTTCCTGAAGCAGCTCCTGAAACCACTTCTGCGACGAAACCCCGCTGTAATTCATCCATCGCGCTGGTACACAGGGACGCCGTGCCGACTGCCTTGCTCGAAAATCCTCGTAACAAATGGCACAGGCATGCTCGGAGCGAGCAAATAACTCCGGAAATCGATTGCTGTATTGCTGCAGATCAACGTCCGCACCCGCAGAATAACGACGATCAATGTCGACTCGAACCAGCTCGGCAAGCAGCTCTCCGGAATCCGTGACGTCGACTTTGCTGGCAACCTGCTCAATCAGGTTCTCACTCTCAATCGACCAGTGATCTTCAAACTGCTCGATCGCTTCGTCAATCGCTGCTGCATCTGAGGTACCGTTTCCCATTGTCATATCCAGTTCAATCCGGGAAGAAATGCACTTCGCCTGAAACTCCTTCTTCAGGCACATTCCGGTACCAATCCCGGAGCTACTTCCTGTTCGTTGAATCTACCTGGCACCGCGACTGTACACAACAGACGCTGGCAACACCAAAGGTATGCTGCCACGGTGAGCCATACAGAATACCAGTTGCTGCCCCCAATTCAGACACAGTCCGGGCTGTGAATTCTCGCCACGTTGGCAATCTCACCCGAAAACAAGCGTCAATTTGAGCCGTCGAGGGAACTTTTGCAGGCGCCACTCAACGCTCTGAGGCCGAAACTCTGCAATCGTCCGCCAGGTGTCCGGATCAAACGGGAAAGAAACTGGCCTGATTCCCCGCAAAATCGCTGCAATCGCCCCTTTTGGAAAAAACTGCACAGAACAACCGATCGCATGCACACATGTCTATCGCCAACGATCCGGGACATTCAGTCTTCGTCTTCGTCCGACTCGTTTCCAGCTTCCACACCCCAGTCATTGGCCAGCTTTTCCGACAGTTTCTGCCGAATCCGCTGCAACGTCCGCTCAATGGTTCGACAGGCTCGACCTACCTCACTGCTGATCTCTTCTACCGTATAGCCCTGAACTCGCAGCCCGACGATCTGCTTTTCCTGCTCATTCAGAAACTCAATCGTCTCATTCATCGAAGACTCGAACTGCTGCTCGGAAATCGTATCCGGTACCTGCTGGGATGAAGATTGCTCTCCGTCAGGCTGTATGAATGACGTCGCCTTCACACTGCGATCTCGAGATGCCTTACGGCGGACCTTGTGGATCGCGATGACCGCCAGCAGACTCCAGAGCGAATTTCCCTCCGGTGCATCGTAAGAACCAGAAGAAACACCGCGAAACAGACTTCGAAATGCACTCTGAACAATGTCGTCAGGCTCGTGCGTGCGGCGAATACCAGCCGACATCTGTCGATCTGCCAGACCAAACAACCGCCCCGCATAGCGCTGATACAACTCGGTCGCTGCCGATTCGTCACCATCACGCAGCCTGCGGACAAGCGCACGATCGGATTCATCGCCATCGTCGTCGTACTTGCCCGTCTGATTGTCTGCCATTTTCACTACTCCAGACTGAATGAGTCAGTTGCTTACTGGCGAAACTGACGGTGGGATGTTCAAATCGACCCGGTTTGAAATTCCTGTTGTCAGCTGTTGCTGCAGGTGAACCCGGTTATGCCGCAGTCAGCACAACGCCTGAGCTGACAACACCTTGCAACCTTGCACTTCCAATGTGTTGAAGCCTTGGCATCGATGCCGTTGCTCACGCGAAAAAACCCCCGCTTCTCGCTGAAGACAATCGCGTCATACTCGCATATTGTGGGGCGTTTTTGTGGGGATCGACCCCACAAATCACACAATTTCTGATTTCCTGCCCCGTCCAGTGACGTCGTTTCCCACAGGTTAACCGCTTCGGAAACGACCGCCACGCTCGCCCATCTTCACAGCCGCAGAGCTGACACAGCCCAAAATCCTCACGGCCTGTTGCTCACGGCCTGTTGCTCATGGCCGCACAGCAGCAGTTCCAAACACGCTGCGAATTTCCTCTGCTCCGAGGTCCAGCCGATACATGAGCTGATTGTAGTTGTAAAGCGGTGTCGCCGCTGAATCAGTAAACATATTGGTGTAGGTGCCCTCGAAGAACACCTCCCGCCCACCCGCAGCATCAAACTCCGGATGCTGACACGGATTGTAAAAACTCTGGCCCGGGTGGGTGGCAATCCGCAGTGCCTTGTGAAATGGTCCCTGAGCCGTCTCGGCCTCGGAGTAATACACTTCACCCAGATACGAGTCGGCATCGCGATTTGTCGCCTGCTCATTTCCAATCAGAATCCAGCGTCCGCGATGCCCGTTGAAATAAACCGTACCGGCATGGAACATCACCCGCTGATTATCCGTGCCCTCAGCCTGCGGCAGGAACCGTAACTCACTCTCCTCAATGAGCCCTTCCCGCAGCCAGCGTCGCTCCAGCTGCTGTGTCACCGGGGGCAGTCGCCGCCAGGCATAGTCCAGCACCCCATCTGCTGTTCGTAACGGTCGCGGCCGCTCTGCATCACTCCGCGGATCGATACACGTCCACGACTCATATGCCTCCCGATCCTTCACCGCTGCCAGAGTGGCTGGAACTCGGACCACCGGAAACGGCCGCCCGAAACACAGCCACTCCCTGCCCGCATCACTCATCTTCACCGGATGCTCTCCCAACTGTCGCCACCGCTCCGACAGTTCAATCTGCTCCAGCACCTCGAACAGTTCCCCAGCGGGATTCCAGATGAGATGTCCCTGCTCCAATGGCTCCGCCAGGCCCCGCCGCCGCGAATACTGACACACCATTCGCTCATGGCCGTCTGCATCCACCACAGTACACACGCCCTGAATCCAGACCACACCCTCGCGATCCGGGACGTCCACCATCGCCCGCACAAACCCATCCTCACGAGTGAAATACTGCAGCGGTATCCCCTGCTCCGGCTGCCAACTGCCCGATTTCGGTACCGCTGTTACAGCACCCGCAGTGCGGAACAATCCCAGCGGATACGAAATACGATTGGTGTCTCCCCAGAACCAGTGCATCCGCCCACCAAAAACCGCCGTCTGCACCGAATCCTGGCCGACCACCTGTCCCCGGATTCCCTCCTCATCCACCCCTGCTGTCCTCCCCGCACGCAGACTGTGACCGAATCGCCCTCGACCGGTCACCCGGTACATTCGCTCAGCCACTTGCCGGCGTTCTATCTGCACCACATGAATGCTTCCAACCGCCAGTTGCAGTCGCACCCCCGCAATCCCAAATCCATCCTTTGCCACTTCGTACCCCGGTGATGTGACCTTGAAGAACACCTGCTGCCCCAGCAGCTCGCCATCGTCCACAACCACCCGCCCGAGATTATCAGTGATCCACTGCTGATCATCGACACTGGTCAGCGTTACCAGCGGAATTCCTCGACCGCTGACTTTGTCCACCACCCGGATCTCCGCAAAGCGGACCGATTCCTGCTGCGCCTGCACAGAATCCAGGACACTGCTTGTTACTAACAACAGCAGGCCCAGTCCACTTCTGCACCGACCGCCCCACACGACCACGTGCTTGTTCCACTCCCGATTTCTGACTTGCCCGTTCCGCATCTGCCCCTGCCCCTTCATCACTCATCACTCATCACTCATCACTCACCCTTCACCCTTCACCCTTCATCTTTCATCACGCCCCTCCTCACCCTGCATGTCGGCTGAACCCAC
>JALRDR010000216.1 GCA_023262145.1 Planctomycetaceae bacterium
GCCGGAGCAGCCCAGTTCGTGAGGCTGGAGATTCCCAGCGTTGAAAGCTGTTCCCGAATCTCTGCAGCGGCGAGCCGCAGCCCTGCACTACCGTTCTCACCAAATCTGAGCAGTTCGTCGATCAGCAGGGTACGCAGAACCGGATCAACGTCGTTTGCGGCGACCACCTGCAGCACAAGTTCCGTCACCAGTGTTTCAAAGGGTTTGTTGATGGTACTGCGGTCCTTCAGGAATGCTTCGATTCGGTTGTACAGGCGGGTCTGCGGAGCGAGCCAGTCATCACCTGTCCGGCCAACTGCATTCTGCACTTCATCGAACCTCAGTGTCTCAGGTTTTGTCTGCGTTCCCGATGTGGTGGTAAAGTAATTGAACGTCAGCGTCACGTTTTTGTCGCCATTATTCACGGGGGCCAGTCCACTGTAGTAGCTGACTCCGTCGATTGTCTGAATCAAATATGCGTCGGTGATCGTGGGGCGGCTGAAGATGGAGCGAATGCGATCCTGCGGCGTCGGGAACTCTGGTGTTACTCGATCTGCTACGGCACGCAGAGCAGCAATCACGGGAGCATCAAGCAGCTGCTGAGCAAAAGGTGCCGACTTCATTGCCAGCGATTCAGCGTCCATGACCAGCTGTGCCGCTGCTGCCGGGGAAACAGTGGTGAGGTCGAGGGCAACCAGTCGCTGACAGAAGGCATTCCATTCGTTTGCCTGCTTCCAGATCGCGGATTCCTCGTTAAGAACGGCCTCGAAATCAGCGGAGCGTCCGGTGCCGGGGTTGCTGCGCAGGTAGTCAGCGAGGGCATCTGTATACTGAGATTCGCGACCGGATGCGCTGGTAATGTTCTGCAGCGACGCGGCCATTTCAAGGTTTTCAGAGACCAGCTTGCGATCGTTGACCAGCCTGGTCAGCAGTGCTGTGACCGACTGCTGCAGGGGCAGCGAGACTTCAGGTGTGGAGTTCAGGACATTCAGGCGGGCGATGAGTGCGTCATGGGGAGACACGCTGTCGTCCGGCAGTGCATCGACGTCAGCCACAAGCTGCTGCAGCTCCGCACTGTACTGGTTGTCAATTCTCTGTTGCAGTGAGGTGCGAATGTCAAACAGCCGCTGTTCCGACTGCAGCAGAAGCGTTCTGTCCTGTTCGCCCTTCAGCAACGCATTCAGCTCCTGCAGTGTGTCGCTTGCCTGCCGCAGGTCTGACGGCAGAACAGCGTTGCTCAGTTCGGAATCAAATCGTCGCAGCAGCTGATCGCGCTGACTCAGACGTCCTTTTTCTCGCTGAAGGAGCGAGGCCAGCTGATTGCTGCGGGCAAGCAGTTGCGGTGTCTGTAAAATGAGCGGATCAATCTGCTCAAGCTGATCCAGATAATCCTGCACGGCACTGACCTGGCCGGACTGCTGGGCGACCGTAAGCAGCTCCGCAAGTCGCTGGTCGTGGCCCTGCACGACGTTGGAGAACTGCATGCTGCGGACCAGCAGCACAATTCCAACAGCTGCCACAACGCAGGTGGCGGTGACCGCGGCGATTGTCAGGTGACGACGGCGTCGAGTCAGTCCAGCCAGGTGATCACGGCGGGAGGCAATTCGCTGCTCCAGCTGCCTGGGGACTGCGTCACCGTGGCGAGTGGCACGATGGTACAGCCTTTCCAGCTCATCAATTGTCGTCTCTCTGTCGAGCGTCTGTTCGAGTTCTGTGACTGCCTGGCGGTGCTCCTGTTCGTTCCTGAGCTTCTGTGCCTGTTCGTTCAGCCAGTCGAGCGCCGGGCCGGCGATATCCATCAGTGGATCGTCGGGTAAAATGGCAGCGATGCTCTGAACTGCCGCGAATCGCTGCTGCAGGCGAGTGGCGAGAGCGTGGTTGAACTCGGCATAGGCATCCGAAAGCTGATGACTCAGCTGCTCCAGCTCCCGGCGCGCTTCCTTGCGGCGAAGATCAGCGTGAGCCTGCCTGACCTGTCGACGAACGGTATCGGGTACGGTAACGGACCAGCCGTCTGCATTGACTTCCCGATCAAGTTGAGCCAGTTTGCTCAGATCCTGCTCTCGGACAGCCTGTTGGAAGTCGGTGCCAAGCTCCTTCAGCCGCTGGCGTTCGAATCGGTGCAGGTCCTTTGGCCAGGTGGGGTTCTGCGGATCCCTGCTGGCAAGTCTGCGAAGTACAGCGATGCGTTCAGCAAGGGGGGCTCGAGCCAGATTCACGGTACGGAACTGCTGCAGCAGTTTCTTCAGCGACGCAGTAGCAAGGTATGCATCGTTCAGTTCAGCGGCCGACTCAAGCAGAATTGTCGGGACAGTCTGGATCTGGCTGCGGCGGAGCAGTTCATTCCACGTGGCCAGTTCCGGAAAGTCCAGCGTAGCCAGCACGTCATTCAGATCCGGATCTCGTTCCGCCAGTTCCAACGCTTCGCTGCGCAGTCCTTTGCTGAGCAGAAAAGTTTTCAAATACTTCCAACTGAGACGACAGATCACCCTGGAATGCAGGGCCAACGGTAATGAGCTTCGCGCCCACTTCTTTAGCAGCGTCAGCGGCACC
>JALRDR010000232.1 GCA_023262145.1 Planctomycetaceae bacterium
CACTGCGACAGTTGCTGCAGCACTGCTACGGAATGCCTGACCCCGCAGCAGCCGGGCTGCAAATGTGTTCCGAAGCGGGGAAGAATGACGGACGCAACACGGAAAATCAAGGCCCGCAATCCGCCCTGAACTGTATTTTCCCGTTCCCTGGGCAGTCTTCCGCCTCCGCAAGCACACAACACAGGCCGACTGCAAAGATTATTCGCCGGTCAGCGATCGCAGAAACTGAGTCCCTGCCACCATCGTCGCTGCACACTGGATCGCCTCATAAATCGCCTCGTCGGCCAGCCCCAGTTTACGGGCCTTGCCAACGTGCGCTGAAGTGCACGGTTTGCAACCGTTGAGATCACTCAGCGACAGATTAATCAGTTCAACCGTCTGCTCGTCCAGAGAAGTCCCCTGAAATGTGTGCGCCCGCAGCCCAACGCCCATGCCGTCAAACACGTCCGTACCACTGATATCGCGAAACTTGAAGAGCGCATTGTACATCGAATTTGTGGCCCCGACGGCCATCGCTTCAGTCATCTCCTGTTGAGCAATCCCCTTGCTTTCAGCGAATTGCCTCAGGAATTCCAGCCATTTCTGACTGCCCGTCTGTCCGCAGACAGCAACGGCAATCAACAGCTTTCGTTTTTCATCCAGCTTGCCCTCACCCAGCACAAACTTGCGGAAATTCATGAAGAAGTCGTGCAGAAAGGCGGGTACGTTCGCAAAGTACTGGAACACCTCCGGAATCTCCGTGACCCCGAGTACCTCCTGAATTCGCTCATACGTCTGAGCCGCTTTGTCGACGGCCTGTTCTGGTGTCACCGGTTCCACAAATGCCATCCCGCCTGCTCCTTCCAAATTCAGCTCTTCGCCTGCTGTTGCCCTGATCAATCCAATCATACAGCCATTTCCGGCTCTCGCTCGGCGTACCAGAAATGCAGTGCCTCACTTCCGGATTCTTCGCAGTCCCACTGCTCTGCCCATCCCGGATACGTCAATTTTCAGGGAAATCTCGGTTTCGCGACTGTCCACAAAGCCCTCGGGCCCGGCAGTCTCCGCAGCGCCCGATACCGCCTCGCAACGGCCAACGGCAGGCGGCAAAACGACCTGCACCGCAGTGCTCTTCCCATCCCGCTCCGGCGGAATTCCACGAAATCAACCCCTTCAACACAGTTCCCTGAACATGCCTCCCCCCGTCGCCAGCCAGGCACCAGCCCGCGACATGCAACTGCCCGCAGGTAACCGCTGCTGCGATCCCTGAAAAAACGCAGCTTACGCCGCAGGCTTGCCTTCCCCGGACAATCGGAATCTTCCCCGAAATCCGAAAACCTTCGCAAGTCACTCCAGTTTGACACCTGCAAAAACCGATACTTTCGAAATGTCGAATTCCGCCTGTCAGGACGTCGTAAGTTATTCTAACTGCTGGATTTATCGGCGAAAACTGCCGTTGCGTTCGTCTTGACAGCAACCCCATCAGGTTTTACTTTTACCCCCTGATGGTCCCACCGGACCTTGAACGCAACAAGCGAATGGAGTCGCTGATGTCCCTCTCCCTCCCGCCTTCCGGCTCACCGGATCCCGGGTCACCTGTCCCCTTCATCGATCTGACCGCCCAGTATGCGACGATTCGTGGTGAAGTCCGTGAGGCAGTTGATGCCTGTTTTGAATCACAAACTTTTGTGCTCGGTAACGAAGTTCAGGCCCTCGAAGAAGAAATTGCCGGCTATTGCGACTCCCAGTTCGCCATCGGCTGTGCCTCAGGGACCGATGCCCTGATCCTTGCCCTGCTGGCCGCAGGTGTGCAGCCTGGCGATGAAGTGATCACCAGCCCGTTCACCTTCTTTGCTTCCGTCAGTTCCATCTATCGTATCGGGGCAGTCCCCGTACTGGCTGACATTGATCCCGAGTCATTTAATATCGACCCGGAATCAGTCGCGCGACTGATTACACCCCGCACCAAAGCCATCATGCCGGTGCATCTGTTCGGTCAATGCGCTGAAATGGAACCGCTCTGGAAACTGGCAGCGGCCCACCAGCTGATCATCATCGAAGATGCCGCTCAGGCCATCGGCGCTGAATACCGCGGACGCCGCGCCGGTGTCCTCGGAACCATCGGTTGCTTCAGCTTCTTCCCCACCAAGAACCTCGGCGGAGCTGGTGACGGCGGGATCATGACCACCGACGATGAGGAACTGGCTGATCGCCTGCGTCGCCTGCGCGTCCATGGAGATATGGGCGGCTACAACCACGTCGAAGTGGGCTTCAACAGCCGGCTCGATGCCCTGCAGGCGGCTGTGCTGCGAGTCAAACTGAGGCACCTTGACAAATGGACCGATGAACGTGCCCAGAACGCCAGTCGCTACAACCAGCTCATCGCTCACAACAGACTGACTGATGTGCTGTGGACTCCGGAAGCTCCGGCCGATCGCCGCCATGTCTGGAATCAGTACACGCTGCGAATTGCCGACGGACGCCGCGACGAGATCATGAAGTCGCTCCGCGCGGACAACATCGGCTGTGCTGTCTACTACCCGATTCCACTGCACCTGCAGAAGTGCTTCGCAAGCCTGGGCTACAAACCGGGCGACCTGCCGCTTGCGGAACAGGCTTCACAGGAAGTACTTTCGCTGCCGATCTACAGCGAACTCCCCACAGCTCAGCAGGACCAGGTCGTGGCCGGGCTTTGCAAAGCTCTGGATCGACCGTTCACGTTGCCCTTCCCTGAAGTGGAAGAACAACAGCAGCGTCGTGCGGCCTGAACGCCGAACACTGCACTGCAACTCAAGCCACAGCAGCCTGCTTCAGCACGAAGCAGGCTGTTTTTTTATGATGCGTCTGGAATGACGCGTCTGGTCGGAACCAGGAACCAATCTCCCGGCCTGTCTGCGACACCCGCTGTACTGGCAGCGTCAACAGCAGACTCAATACGCCCATCTCCTCGGGCACCGATGTATGGCCTTGCTCACGTGCGTGGCCGCCCAGCACCTGGCAGCCGCAGGCCGGCCTGTCCCCGTTCACTCTGGCCCGGCGAACAGCGTTCACCGCAATGATCACTGCCAGCCGGACGACCAGATCCCCCTGGCAACTGCGGCCCGGCGGAGCAGCCTTGTCCACGGTGCACCTTTCATACGGTGCACCGTGCATACGGTGCCCCCGCATCTCCTGTTGAAATTCAGCGATTGGCCGCGGGAAGTTTCCTGCCGAGGGAAGCCTGGGAGCGTGTGTTGACAGAGGCTCAGCCCAGACCTAGACTTCCGCCACGGAGAGATGGCAGAGCGGCCGATTGCACCGGTCTTGAAAACCGGAGTACCCGCGAGGGTACCCAGGGTTCGAATCCCTGTCTCTCCGCTTCCGATAGTCGCTCGAAAAC